>JBBRSO010000018.1:0-38075 GCA_038245405.1 Bacteroidales bacterium | reverse complement strand
TAAAGAAAGAGGCTCCTTCACAACATAGGGCCTCTTTTTTTGTGTTATACGTAAAACTTCTAATTCAATATTACTTACAGGAATTTCTCTTTTGTCGAGTTCTTTACATCTTCAAGGAACTGCTTGATATTCTGTTCTTCTTCTTTCTTAACAATAAGCAGTACATTATCTGAATCTACAACAATATAGTCCTTTAAACCCTGGATAACTGCAATCTTATCAGGATTTATATTAAATATATTCCCATGATTATCGTACGAAAAGACCTCTCCTCTGATAATTGAGTTTTTGTTTTTATCAACTGGTGAATGATCATACAGGGAACTCCAGGTTCCCAGATCAGACCAGCCTATATCTGTTCCCATTACATATACATTGTCAGCCTTCTCCATTATCCCGTAATCAATGGAGATGTTTCTGCATTCAGCATACGTTTCGCCAATAAATCTATTCTCTTGTTTTGTTCCGAAATTATCCCTGCCTTCATCAAAAACATGGAACATATCGGGCATATACTTCTCAAATGCTTTTAAAATAGCATTTATGTTCCAGATAAATATTCCTGAATTCCAATAGAAATCACCGCTTTCAAGAAATACCTTTGCCAGATCAAGATCCGGTTTTTCAGTAAATGTTTTGACTTTTAACAGATTCTGATACCCTTTTACCGGCTTCTTCTGATCAGCCTGAATATAACCGTATCCTGTTTCCGGTCTGTCGGGTTTTATACCCAGGGTTATCAATGCATCATTGGCTTCTGCAAAAGTAATACACCTTTGTATCACCTCAATAAACTTATCCTCCTTTACAATAAGGTGATCGGCAGGAGTAACAGTTATAATAGCATTGGGATTCTCCTTGAGTATCCTGAATGTTCCATAAGCCAGACAGGGGGCTGTATTCCTCCGGAAAGGCTCAACAAGGACCTGCGATGGATCAATACCGAGCTGTTCGATAACCATGTCGCGGTGATCATTATTTGTAACAACAAAGATATTTTTTTCAGGACAGGTTTTTTTAAACCTCTTGTAGGTTTGTTGAATAAGCGTTTCTCCGCTACCAACTATATCAAGGAACTGTTTCGGTCTTTCGCGCCGGCTAAGAGGCCAAAAACGGCTCCCTACTCCCCCAGCCATGATAATAACATACCTGTTGTCCATAAAGAATATATTTTATAATAATATGCAAATATATAATTTATTATGCAGAGAGGCTTCAAATACTGTTGAAGGTAAATACGATAAATATTTGTAATTTTGAACCGCTAAATATAAAAGAATGTTTAAGTTCCTTACACAATTAGGAAAGTACTTCCTTCTGCTTAAGAAAGTTTTTTCAAAACCTGAAAAACCGGTCCTGTATTACAAACAAACGATGAGTGAATTAGTAAATCTGGGACTGAATTCTATCGGAATAATTGCAATTATCTCATTCTTTATGGGAGCCGTTATTACCCTTCAGACTGCATATAATACCGAAAATCCTATCTATCCGAAATATCTCATCGGACTCGGTTGCCGCGATTCAATGATACTCGAGTTCTCCTCAACGATAGCAGCGCTGATTCTTGCCGGAAAAGTAGGATCAAATATCGCAGCAGAAATAGGCACTATGAGAGTTACAGAACAAATTGATGCCCTCGAAATTATGGGCGTCAATTCTGCATCTTATCTGATTCTTCCAAAGATTATTGCAACACTCATTTTTAACCCGGTGCTGACACTCATGGCTATCGTGGTCGGAATCTTCGGAGGATGGACCGCAGGAACTCTTACAGGAGTAATCACTTCTGAGAATTTTATCTATGGCATTCAGTATGCTTTCATACCATATTATATCGTATACTCTTTGATAAAAACACTGTTTTTTGCATTTATAATCACAAGCATATCGGCATTTCAGGGATATTTTGTCGAAGGAGGATCTCTTGAAGTGGGGCGATCAAGTACAAAAGCCGTTGTTTACAGCAGTGTGGTGATTCTTCTGTTCAATGTAATTCTGACCCAACTCCTTCTCTCATGATAAAAGTTGTAAAGCTTAATAAGTCATTCAATGGAAAACCTGTTCTTGAGAATATCTCCGTAGAATTCGAAACAGGTAAAACTAATCTCATAATCGGCCGGAGCGGATCAGGAAAAACTGTTTTATTAAAATCGATTGTGGGTCTTCATGAGATTGAGTCCGGAGAAATCTGGTATGAAGATACTCTGTTCAACAAGCTCGATTTTAAAGGCAAGAAAAAAATCAGGACCGAGATGGGAATGCTATTTCAGGGAAGCGCACTCTTCGATTCACTTACTGTAGAACAGAATGTCAGGTTTCCTATTGACATGTTCACTGACAGTACTCCGGAAGAGAAAACAGAAAGAGTAAACTTCTGCCTCAACAGAGTGGATATCAAAGATTCAAATAAACTTTTCCCCTCAGAACTATCAGGAGGTATGAAAAAAAGAGTTGCTATTGCCAGGGCGATAGCTTTAAATCCGAAATATCTTTTTTGCGATGAACCTAATTCAGGTCTCGACCCGATCACTGCTATCATGATTGATGCCCTGATCAAGGAACTCACAGAGGAGTATTCTATGACAACAATAATAAATACACACGACATGAACTCGGTGATGGAGATCGGAGAAAAGGTCATATTTATCAGCGATGGCGTAAAATGCTGGGAAGGGAATAAACACGACATCCTTAATTCAGACTGCGGCTCTCTTAATGATTTCGTTTTCGCTAACTCGCTTGCTAAAAAACTACGCGCGGCTAAATAAAACAATTAAGAATCTTCTTTCTTAACCTCTTCGTAATCGACGTACTCACCTATCTCCTTTGAAACTTTCTTGGAAGCATCAGCACCTTTCTTTGAAACATTCTGCTTCCCGTTCACCGAAGGCTCGGATTGCCCGTATTTACTAAATGCCCTCACTACCAGGTAGCCGATCAAAAACATTAATAAGTATCGTATCAATATCATTGGTAGTCACTTAAATTGAGAGATCTCAAGAACACCATATAAAACAACATAAAGAAAAATTTAATGTTCACTTTTCAAATCATTCGACAAGAACCATTGGGATATCTCTTTTCTCCTTCTCTTTATTGCCAAAAACAAGGTTCATTCCTATCCTGTATTATTCTGTTTCAATTTTATAGTTATAAAGAAACCTGTCTGTACCACCCACAATCAGATGCCAGCCACTTTTATCAGATAATTTACCGATTGAGAACAATGATGCCCCCTTAAGTGGAAACCCTTTCATCGTTTTTCCGTTCTTTCCGATAAGATAGATCAGGTTCTTCCGGAGATCAATAACTCCAATTTTCTTGTCTTCCGGTGAAAAAACAAAGTTGAGAGGACCGCTTAGATTATCAGTACCAAAATCTCTCTTAAAAATTTCTTCCCTGTTATGGTTATAAAGATACAATATACCTTTATCAATAAAAACATATTCTCCAAAACCATCCCCGTCGATATCGAAAAAGTCGAAAGTATGCTGGTCTGAAAACTTATTTAGTTTGAATTTCTTAATACTCCCGTCAAAAAAGATAAGTTGAATTGTCCCGTCAGGAGATGAACAAACCAGACATGGATTTGAGGATGGATTAATCTCAATACTCGATCCGGCGGCTTTAGAAACAGATTCTTTGAGGCTCAATCTCTTGTTACCTGCACGGTCGAGAAAATACATAGCATTTTCATCAGCAGCCACAATGTAATCCTTGCCCGACACTCTGTAATAACTGATTGCGGATTTTACGTAACCTGTTGTTTTTACCGGGGTCCAGCCCTTTACCACATTGCCGGTTTTGTCATATGAGTAAATCGATTTGTCCTCTCCTGCAATAAATATCCTGTAATTCAGGTTATTATCATAGTCGATCAGTGCCATTGGGTTTGACGCCGGCGATCTGAGTTTAACAGGATACCTTTGAACATAATTACCGTTTCTGTCGAGGATATGAAGAAAGTTTTTACTGGAAAAAAGTAATTGATATTTGCCGTTTTTAAAATAGTCGATCATATAAATACTGCTCACAATCCGCTCATTAAGAGGCACCTTCCATAGTACTCTGCCTGCTGCATTGATCAGATATGTATTGTTTCTGATATCCTGAATGAAAATTTCTTTTGCACCTGTAATATGATTTGTGAAAAAGAAAGGTTTTATTCCTGCAATGGTATCGAGCAGGGTTTCCCATTCGGTTTTTGATTCTTCTCTGGCTATGTCTTTAAACTTAACTGACAGACTATTATATATCATACCGTTGCTTGAGGTGAATTTATACCCAACAGCCTGAATTTTATTAAGAGAGTTCTTATTTGATTCCAGAGCGTTAATGATATTCTCATTAAGAAACCTGCCAAGATAATCGGTGATACCTGCTGGCACACAAAAGAAGTAATAACCGGCACGACTCGGAAGAGTATTTTCAAAATCGCGATAAATCAGATCATTAGCAAGGGTTTTGCTAAGCAGATTATCGTAGAGTAGTCTTGAAATTGTAGAATATGATTTCCCTGCAATCATAAAATGATCATAGAAAGCAAAATACACCTCATTTACTTCATTTGCAAAACCGGGTAATAAAGCTCTTATGAGACCCTTGAAAGAAGTGCGGTAAACCGGAACCTTGAACTGTTCATCAGGCTGAAAATAAAGGGTCTCCAGTTTTGACCCCGGTTGATCAAGAAAGGTTTGTTCCGCTTCTGTCCGGTTGCTTAATTCATAAATAATAAGAGAATTATCCATTACCTGACTTCCTTTTATATCAATTATGGCCCTTGTTATCTCCTCGCCGATAAAAGGTTTTATTTTTGCAGCCAGGTCATATGCTTCACGTGTTATTGAGGTGTCAGATAATTCCGGGATATTCAATGCAGGCATCATGAGTGTTTCAAAGAGGACTGTTGCGGAGGGAAGAATTTTAAAGGTATGAAAATCATGTGCAGGCAGTGATTTGAATTTATACAATGATTCTGCGGCATCGGTACTTTCAGTATAACCACTAAGCACCAGACCATCTTCATTAAGATATATGTCGCAACCTGCAATCTTAGCCAGGTTCGCGATCTTGCCGGCAAAATTTTTTATGTTTGATTTTAGTAGTGGTCTCAGCAGATCAGGCAGATTCGGAAAAACAACAAAAATCTTATCTATATTTTTACCTGAAGCCAGCAACACTCTTGAAAAGCCCGGCACCTTTCTTATATCATTATTTTTCTCAGCCTGTGAGCTCGCTCCTTCAATTAGTTCCCTGGAGTCACTACATACAAGTAACCCTGATATCAACGATACGTACGCTGTATCCAGCCTCATATCAGAGTTAAACGGGATCTCCAGTATTGGCCTTTTATTTTCCCTTGTTTCTGCTAAACCGCTTATGCCTGATGAAGTCAGCATATCTTTTATTTGTCTTACTTTTAAGTCACCGGGAACCGGCATGGAGAGCATTGGTGTTACAACACCATCTTTACTTGCATAAACTGATATAATGGCTGATCCATCAGTGAATAATCGGGTAAAATTTGGTTTATTAAGCAGGTCAGCAAGATATTTCAGTTCATGATTAAACCTGGTAAGTTCTTCGACTTTCCCCAGTTCCTCGAACAATCCTCTCCCTGTTGTAAGTGAGTTCAGAAAGCTTTTTACATCTACCGTTTCAATTATGATGCATGCCTCGGGAGTAATAACTTTGTACGGATCAGTGAACAGATTCTTTCTCCCCTGCTGAAGAAAATAGCCCAAAACAGCAAGTGCTGATACTAAAACCAATACTGCGATTATAATTATCCTTTTGCCCACGATCAATATAAATGAGTATCGTCAAAATTAACAAATAAATGTATATGGAAGTTAATGACAATGAATTATGAGTACGAGGTAAGATTCTTGTGGAAACTTATACTTTTGGCACAAATTTTGAATAGATGATTACACAGACAATCTCAATTATATCCCTGAAATATCAGGGCAGCCAGGTCGAAAAGCCTGGCTTTTTTCATATGCTAAAACGAGCGGTATCCAATTATTTCTCTCACTTCCCTTACTGTTTTTGAGGCACTTGCCCTTGCCTTCTCAGCACCTGCAGAGACAACTTTTGAGAGATATACATTGTCAGACAGAATCTCATTGATCCTTAACCTGATCGGTTCTGTGAATTTAATGATGTCTTCTGCCAGTTGTTTTTTCATGTCTCCATAACGTATTTCGCAGGAAGCATACTTCTCCATAAAAAACTTAACAGTTGACGGGTCAGAAACTGCATTCATAATTGTGAAAAGATTCTTCACAGGTTCTGATATTTCCTGACCTGGTGCAGCAGGACCTGCGTCGGTGACTGCCCTCATTACTTTTTTTCTTATCTCCTCAGGTTTATCTGAAAGGAATACGCCATTGCCTTCGCTTTTACCCATTTTGCCCGAACCATCCAGACCCGGTATTTTAACGAGTTGTTCCCCAAAGTTATAAGCATCGGGTTCAGGGAAATAATTCACCTCATACATCATATTGAATCTTCTGGCAAATCGTCTTGTCATTTCCAGATGCTGCTCCTGGTCCTTTCCTACCGGTACTTTATGAGCTTTATGTATTATAATGTCAGCAGCCATCAATACAGGATAAGTCAATAATGCAGCATTAATATTATCAGGATGTTTTCGTATTTTTTCTTTGAATGAAGCGGTTCTTTCAAGTTCCCCTACATAAGCATTCATATTCAGCAAAAGGTATAGTTCTGCCACCTCGGGAACATCGCTCTGAATAAATACAGTGGCAATTTCCGGATCAATACCGCATGCCAGATATTCGGCGAGAACCTGCTTAATGTTTCCATGCAGATCTTCTGGTTTGGGATGAGTTGTAAGTGCATGATAATCTGCAATAAAGAAATAACAGTTGTTCTCCTTTTGCATCTTTATGAAATTCTTTATAGCTCCGAAATAATTTCCAAGATGCAGGTTCCCGGTTGATCTGATGCCACTAACAACTGTGTCCATTGTAATTTTGAATAAAAATTTTGTCAAATCTACTAAAAAGACTCTAAGGCGCAAAGGCGTAACGGCCTTTTTGGCTTTGCCTTTGAGCCGTTATGCCGTTGTACCGTTGCGCCTTTTTTATTACCTTTGCCCATTAATATAAAAATGGCCATGGAATCGACAAGACAGAAAAAAGTGTCACGTTTAATACAGAAGGAACTGGCCGACATCTTTCTGAAGAGAGGCAACGAATTTGCACATGGTAAATTAGTCTCTATCACAAGAGTACGTGTCAGTCCCGACTTATCTTTTGCAAAAGTCTATATAAGCATTTTTCCTGCAACAAATCAGGAGGATGTTTTAAAGGCAATTGAAGAACATACTTCAAAAATCAGATTGGACCTTGGACATAAAGTAAGAAATCAACTAAGGATTGTTCCGGGTATTGCATTTCATATTGATGATAGTCTCGACTATATTGACAAAATAGATAAGCTCTTGAAATCCTGACAGACATGCAATACGAACCAATTAAGAAAACATTAGGCAGGTTTTTCGCAAAATCATTATTTTTGAGAAAAACACTTTACCTTCTGCTTGATATCCTTCTTCTCAGAACATGGCATGTAAAAAAAGCTCTTAGAAAAATTGCTCATCAGTTTTCCGGGGAAGCGCTGGTTCTCGATGCAGGCTCAGGGTTCGGACAATATACATGGCGAATGAGCAGGATGAATAAGCTGTGGAAAATAAAGGCTATCGACATAAACAAAGATCAGATCGACGACTGTAATATCTTCTTTGAAAAAACAGGTCTCTCCCACCGTGTTGCTTTTTATACCTGCAACCTTACAACATTGAATGATATAAATTGTTACGACATCATCCTCTCCGTTGATGTGATGGAACATATAGAAGAGGATCTTCTTGTTTTTCAGAACTTTTATAAATCATTGAAAAATAACGGCGTATTGCTGATATCAACACCCTCTGATAAAGGTGGTTCTGATGTTCATGGCGAACATGAAGTTTCATTCATCGACGAGCATGTAAGAGATGGGTACAGCATCAAAGATATTACTCAGAAACTTGAACGGGCCGGATTCAAATCAGTCAGTGCAGGCTATACATACGGGAACCCCGGAAATATTTCATGGCGATTGTCAATGAAGTACCCCATTAAGATGCTGAATATCTCATACCTCTTTTTTCTGATTCTTCCTTTATATTATCTGATCTTTTTCCCAATAGCCTTAATCCTGAATGTTGCCGATCTGATGATTAAACATGAAACCGGAACAGGATTGCTTGTCACTGCAAGAAAAATTGATCAGTGAAGCTCTCCTTATACATAGCAAAAAGATATCTTTTCGCGAAAAAATCGCGGAATGCAATTAATATTATATCATCGGTTTCAGTAGCCGGAGTAGCGGTAGGTACAATGGCACTTATCATTATCCTTTCCGTCTTCAATGGTCTCGAAAAAATGGTAAGCAATATTTTCAACACATTTGACCCCGATATTAAAATTACTGCCTCTGAAGGCAAGACTTTCATTCCTGATACTGCACGACTGAAGCTGTTGGCAAAAGTTGATGGATTATCTTGCTATTCTTTAACGATAGAGGATAATGCCTTGCTAAAATACGGTTCACGGCAATATATTGCGACAATAAAAGGTGTAGACGACAATTATGCCCAGGTTTCAAATATCGACAGTTCAATGTTTGAGGGTGAATTTTTATTGAAAAACAATAAAGGTCGTCCTTATGCAATACCGGGAATAGGTGTTGCCCAATACCTGGGTATCAGGGTGAACTTTTTAACACAGCTTGAAATAATTTTCCCAAAGAAAACAGGGAGCACAGCTATTAATGCAGAAAATTCATTAAATCACGAGTTTATCTTCCCTTCAGGTATATTTGAAGTCGAGAAGGAATACGATTCAAAATATGTGTTCATTCCAATTGATCTTGCACGTGAGCTCACTGAAACTGAAACAGGTGTAACGACTATTGAGATAAAGCTAAAAAACTATTCTGATCAGGCAGCTGTTCAAAAATCTATAAAATCTATATTCGGGAAGGGATTCAACGTACAGAATAAGTATGAACAACAGGCTATTTTCTATAAGGTAATGCGTTCCGAAAGACTCGCTATATTCTTCATCCTCACGTTAATATTGATTATTGCTTCATTTAATATTATCGGCTCCCTTACAATGTTGATTATCGAAAAAGAACGTGATATTGAAATCCTTAAAAGTCTGGGCGCCGACAACAATCTTATCAGAAAGATATTTATTTTTGAAGGATGGCTGATTTCGATAATTGGAGCAGTAGCCGGCGTCATTCTTGGCTTTGGAGTATGCTGGCTGCAGCAGACTTATGGATTTGTGAAGCTTCAAAGCCAGTCTCTGATCATGGATTCATATCCGGTTGTGATGAAAATAAAAGATTTCATTATTGTTCCGGGTACCGTTCTGCTCATTGGATACTGGGCAGCCTGGTATCCGGTAAGATACCTTACAAAAAAGTATCTGAACAGGGACATTTAACTTAAGATGTTGAGTAATACTAAAACTATGAAGTTTGCACTGTATATTCTGTTCATATTATCACTGTTGACAGTATCGTGCTCAAGCCGCAATACTAAACTTGACACAAAAAATCTTATTCCTGAAAAGGAACTGATTTCACTGTTGATCGACATACATTTGACTGATGGTCTTCTTTCAATACCCTATATTAACACATCTTATTCTGCACTTGACTCCATCACACCATATCTCCAGGTAATTGAGAAACACGGCTATACCAAAAGAATCATGGATAATACCATGAAATACTATTATTTAAAGAATCCTAAAAAGCTGAATCAGATATATGACATTGTACTTGGGAAATTAAGTGAAATGGAATCTCTAGTAGAAAAGGAAAGCTACATTGAACAGGCCCGGCTTTCAAATCTTTGGCACGGAAAGGATTTCTATGCACAACCTTCACTAAATGATATTGATTCAACCGAAATAAACTTTACTGCTACTAATCAGGGATTTTACAATCTTTCCTTCACCACAACAGTTTACCCCGATGATCAGACTGTCAAATCACGGTTTACAGTTTACTCTGTTTCACCTGATAGCCTGGAGACGGGCAAAAAAAGTTATTTAAATACCATAAGATATATTAAGGATGGAGCTCCGCATATGTATCATCTTACATTGAAGGTTCCTTCAAATTCATCGCTTCATTTCGGAGGATCTCTTTTCGATTCTGATAATCACATGGAAGGGATTGAAGATCACTATATGATCGAAAATATCTCAATTACATACAGTACTCTGGCGATATGAAACGTTTTAGTGCCCAATACGTTATAACAAATACCGGCTTACCTCTCAAAAGAGCAATTATCACTACCCATGACGATGGTTCAATTGTAAGTATAGAAAATACATCAGGCAGCCTTAAAGAAGAAAATATTACAGAATTTTACAACGGAATAATTGTCCCCGGTTTCGTCAATTGCCACTGCCATCTCGAACTATCGCATATGAAAGGATCTGTCGAGACAAAAACGGGACTTGCTGAATTTATCGGAGCAATAATAAACAAAAGGGAGGGAAGCAAAGAATCTATCCTTCGTGCATCTTTCTCAGCCGATAACCTTATGTATAACGAAGGTATTGTGTTATGTGCCGACATCTGCAATACTTCCGACACTTTCGATCTGAAAAAAGAAAGCAAAATAAAATACATAAATCTTATCGAAGTGTTTGGTCTTGATCGGGAAAAAGCCACCAGACGAATGAATGATGCCAAAAAGGTAGCCGGTACAGCCAGCGAAAAAAATCTTACATATTCACTTGTTCCGCACTCTGTGTACTCCATGTCGCTGACTCTCCTGAGGTTGCTAAGAGATGAGAGCCTCAACAACAGAATTACATCTGTTCATTTTATGGAGACACAGGGAGAGAAAGCATTTCTCACAGAAAGAACAGGCTCGTTAATGTCAACATACGAAAAATCAGGATTACTGACTGTAAATCCTGAAACGGCTGAAAACCATGAGAAAGCTATTCTTGATGAGATAACGCCTTCAGGAAATCTCATGCTCGTACACAATACATTCATAGACAGGGATACTGTCAGAAATCTTAAAGGACGGGAGAATATCTACTATTGTCTGTGCCCAAATTCAAATCTCTATATCGAAAACAATCTCCCCCCTGTTAGCATGCTGATTGAAGAAGGTTGTGAGATTGTAATTGGGACTGATAGTCTGGCTTCCAATTCCACTTTAAGCATACTTCAGGAACTAAAAACACTTCAACATAATTTCCCTGATTTAAAAATCGAAGAACTCATCTCATGGGCTACTATCAATGGTGCAAATGCTCTGCAATCGGATGACACATTCGGGAAAATTGAACCCGGCAAAAAACCGGGTCTTCTCGTTCTTGAGAACATTGACCTTATGAACATGAAGCTGCTTCCCGAAAGTACTGTAACCAGGTTAATTTGATTTTTTCTCTGTGGCTCCCTCTGCTCCTCTGAGGTCCTCTGTGTAACACTTTATAAAGGACTTACAACGAGTTACACAGAGAATCACATGGGTTCACAGAGAATTATATTAATTTTGATCCTTATAATTATTAAAGATGTCAACATTTCTTTTTGATGAAATAATATTCGGACCTGTAAAAAGCCGTAGGCTGGGTGTTTCTCTCGGAATTAATCTGCTGCCTGTTAACAGGAAGATTTGCAATTTCAATTGTATCTATTGTGAATGCGGATGGACAAACGCTTCTGAAATTACTACGAGTCAACTGCCGCAGCGTGAAGAAGTGTATAACGCCCTTAAACACAAACTGGCAGAGCTGAAGAATAAAAATAATGCACCCGATGTCATAACATATGCAGGAAACGGAGAACCAACGTTACATCCTGAATTTGCGGAAATTATTGACGACAGCATTGCCTTGCGGGACATGTATTTTCCAAAAGCAAAAATTGCAGTTTTGTCAAATGCAACTACAATTGCCTTTCCGCATATTAAGGAAGCACTGCTGAAGATTGATATGAACATCCTTAAGCTCGATTCAGCCTTTGATTCAACAATAAAACTCCACAATCAGTCACATGCCGGAATAGTAGCTGAGGAGCTCATAAAAGGTCTTACCGCATTCGATGGGAAAGTGATCATTCAGACACTGTTTCTTCGCGGCTTTCATGAAGGCAGAGTGATAGATAATACCACTCCTGCTGAGATAGATGCATGGCTCAAAGCTTTAGAGAGAATTAAACCTTCAGAGGTTATGATCTATACTATTTCCAGAGACACACCCGAAGGTTCAGATTTGAAAAAAGTACCGCTCAACGAACTAAAAGCCATCGCAGCATCTGTGGAAAGGATTGGTATCAAAACACAGATCTCCGGATAGAGTTGAATAAACCCTGCAACATACTTGTCTGCCCGCTTGAATGGGGATTAGGCCACGCAACCAGGATGATACCTCTCGTAAGAAGGCTGACGGAAATGAATAATAAGGTTTTCATAGCCTCAGGTGAAGAGCATCTGTCAATATTCCGGTCAGAACTGCCAGGGCTTTCTTATATAAACTTCACCGGATTCAAACCCGGTTATTCAAAATCCCTCCCCCAGTATCTGTCGTTACTTTTTAAATTACCTGTTCTCCTGTTTCACATCATAAAAGAACATCACAGGGTAAAAAAAATAATTTCAGAGAATGACATAAATATTATTATCAGCGACAACAGGTTCGGTCTATGGAACAGAAATATAATTTCCGTTTACATAACACATATGCCGCGCATTCCTCTCCCTAAATTCCTCCGTTTTCTTGAGCCGGTTGGAATATTTCTGCACAGGCAGATAATAAATAAATATACTTATTGTTTTGTCCCTGATCTCCCCGGAAAACTCAATCTCTCAGGCAGATTATCTCATGGACTATACCTTCCTGATAATGTGAGATATATCGGGATCCTTTCAAAATTCTCCTTTACGGAACTACTACCCACGATTACTGAAAACACTCCACATAATACTGTAATACTCTCAGGTCCTGAACCACAGAGAGGAATACTCAGACAAAAGCTTATAGCGCTTCTCATGAATGAGATGACACGCACTATAATGTTCGAAGGGAAACCATTATCGCAGGAAAAGACTAAGAAAAAGGGGAATATAACTTTCATCAGCCACCTTCCGGCCTTGGAGATGAAACAGATAATAGAGAGCAGTCAGAAGATTATAACCAGATCGGGATACACTACCATAATGGAACTTGTGAGCCTGAACCGCACGGCACTGTTAATTCCCACCCCTGGACAGACCGAGCAGGAGTATCTTGCTGAATATCTAACAGGAATGGGTTGGTTTTCCAGTCTGCCGCAGGATGAGATCGGAGTGTCTGAATATCGTGAGGGCAAGATTACTTTGTGCAGAGAGTTGAACACGGAGAGCAGTCTCCTGCTTACAAAGGCACTTACTGAATTATCAGACAAGCATCATAAAAACACTCATCACGATAAACCCTGCAAATAATCCCACCCATACCTGAGCCGGATTATGCTGGTTAAGTCTCAGCCGTGACGAGAGGATGAGGCCCGCTAAAAGGATAGCAGGTATAAGGAACCATAAAAGCGGGGTATACATCTTAAAAGAAAGTATCATTATAAGGGCAATAATAGCTCCCGAGGCTACTGAGTGGAGAGATATCTTCCAACCAAAATTTATTACTGTTACCGTCAGTGAAAGTAATGCTGTTGCAAATATGTAAGACTTGAAAAAAACAGGTATTGGAAATTTAAAAATAATAAATGAAGTTGATCCGTATAATATCGTTGTGATTATCAGTGGGATATTCCTTTCTTTCCTTTCAGAAATCTGCCATGATGAGATTATTTGTCTTCGTTTGAAAAAAGGTAATAATGAAGCCGGAAGCAGAACATTATTAACCAGCATAACGAGGAATAATAATTTTTTAACATTAAAAGGAAGATAACCGTATAATGTAGGAGCTGAGTAAATAATAGCCATACCATACAGTGGCATCAGCCAGGGATGAAAAACAAGAGAAATTATTTTAGCCAGCTTATCGGGAATAGTGTTTGATTCTTCCGGTTCCATTCAGAGGTTTTTATATTTTTTGTATTTTTTTTATATTTCTCTTCTTAATCTGGCTACTGGTATATTCAGTTGTTCGCGATATTTTGCCACAGTTCTTCTTGCAATCTGGTACCCTTTTTCCTGCAGGATATCAGTCAGACTTTCATCGGTAAGGGGTCGGCGTTTTTGTTCGTTTTCAATACAATCCTGTAAAATCCTTTTAATTTCCCGTGTCGAGACTTCTTCTCCGCTGTCGGTCTGAAGCCCTTCCGAAAAGAAAAATTTCAGTGGAAATATGCCAAAATGCGTCTGAACATATTTGCTGTTTGCAACTCTCGAAACTGTAGAAATATCGAGGCCGGTCATTTCGGCTACGTCTTTCAGGATCATTGGTTTTAAGCTCGTTTCATCTCCTTCGATAAAATATTCCTTCTGGTATTCAAGTATTGCGTTCATAGTAAGAAGAAGAGTGTTCTGCCGCTGTTTAATAGCATCGATAAACCATTTGGCTGAATCTATCTTCTGTTTTACGAATAATACTGCGTCCTTCATCTCTTTTTTCTGGCTTTTATCCTTACTATAGGAATGCAGCATCTCACTATAGGCAGAACTAAGACGTAACTCAGGCAGATTTTTTGAATTAAGGTGAAGATCAAATCCATCTTCGGTCAGATCGAGAATAAAATCGGGGATAATTGGCTGTGACGTCTTGTTATAAGGATCGCTATAAACGCCACCCGGCTTCGGATTAAGGTGCAGGATCTCGTCAATAGCGTCTTTTAGTTCTTCTTCAGTTATTCCAAGTCTCAGAATGATCTTATCGTAATGTCTTTTTGTGAATTCTTCAAAATAAGAATCAAGGATATTGTAGGCAAGTTTTGTTGTGGGCTGTGAAATATCGCGCTTTTCAATCTGAAGCAACAGACATTCTCTCAGAGTCCTTGCACCTACCCCGGCTGGTTCAAGATCCTGGATAATTTTCAATACTTCTTCAAGCTCCTCTTCTGTCGTTTCAACATTCTGCAGGAAAGCAAGATCATCAACAATATTTATGAGTTCCCTTCTCAGGTAGCCGTCTCCATCGAGATTTCCCAGGATATATTCCCCAAGTACTTTCTGTCTTTCGGTAAGATCCCTCAGGCTAAGCTGTGATTCAAGATGTTCCTGAAATGAAGCCCCTACAGAAAATGGGATTTCACTTCTTTTTTCCTCATCCTTGCTGTAGTTATTAGTCTGCAGGCGGTAGTCGGGAATATCGTCTTCCTCAATATAATCGGCTAAAGTAAATTCTTCCTCGTCCTTGTCCTTTTCTTCAAATTGTTCCTCTTCACCATCTACAGGAACTTCATCTTCGTCAGCTCCCTCTTCGAGTGCCGGGTTTTCCTCAAGTTCCTTCTTAATCCGCTGTTCAATCTGCAAAGTAGGCACCTCCAGCAGCTTGATCATCTGGATCTGCTGAGGAGAGAGTTTTTGAAGTAACTTCTGTTGTAGCCTTTGCTTTAGCATTCTTAAATTTATTTACAGCAGATATTAAAATTCTGCATTCTTAGGTGTTCTTGGGAATGGAATGACATCACGTATATTGGACATTCCTGTTACAAATAATATTAACCTTTCAAAACCCAGACCAAACCCGCTATGCGGAGCTGTACCGAATTTTCTGGTCTCCAGGTACCACCATAAATCTTTTTCAGGTATCTTCAGTTCTCTGATACGTGCAATTAATTTTTCATAGTTTTCCTCACGCTGTGAACCTCCGATTATTTCGCCGATACCCGGGAACAGAACATCCATTGCTCTGACGGTTTTGCCATCGGTATTCTGCTTCATATAAAATGCCTTGATAGACTTTGGGTAATCAGTTAGTATAACAGGACGTTTAAAGTGCTCCTCAACAAGATATCTTTCATGTTCCGATTGAAGATCGGTACCCCAGCTTACCGGGTAATCCCATTTTTTCTGTGAAGATGTAAGTATTGAAACAGCTTCAGTATAAGTTATTCTCACAAATTCATTCTCAACGACCAATCTGAGTCTTTCCAGAAGAGCCTTGTCAATCATATTATTAAGGAACTCCAGATCTTCGATACAGTTTTCAAGTGCATATTTTATCAGATATTTTACAAAATCTTCTGCAAGATCCATATTATCTGTAAGATCGTAGAATGCCATCTCAGGCTCAATCATCCAGAACTCCGCAAGATGACGAGGTGTGTTTGAGTTCTCTGCCCTGAATGTAGGACCGAAGGTGTAAATATCGCCTAATGCCAGCGCTCCGAGCTCTCCTTCCAACTGTCCCGAGACAGTCAGGTTTGTAGACTTCCCGAAAAAATCACCCGAATAATCTACCGATTTGTCGGGATTAAGGGGCACATTGGCAAGATCCATTGTAGTAACATGGAACATCTCACCTGCACCTTCAGCGTCGCTACCTGTGATAATTGGCGTATGCAGATAAAAGAATCCTTTATCATTAAAATATTTATGAATGGCAAAAGCCATGGCATGACGTATCCTGAGAACTGCACCGAAAGTGTTTGTTCTTGGTCGGAAATAAGCAATTTCTCTAAGAAATTCCATCGAATGGCCTTTCTTCTGAAGAGGATATGTTTCGGCATCGCTTTTGCCATAAAGCTCAATTGAAGAGGCATTAATCTCAACGCTCTGACCGTGTCCCTGCGACTCAACAAGCTTTCCAGAAACACTTATGCAGGCTCCTGTCGTAATGTCTTTAAGCAAGCTCTCTTCAAAGGATGCAGCTTCAACTACTATCTGAATGTTGTTTATTGTTGATCCGTCATTCAGCGCGATAAACTGAATATTTTTATTTCCCCTCTTAGTCCTAACCCATCCTTTTACTAATACTTCGGTTCCCGTCTGAGTGCCGTTTAAAAGATTTTTAATCTTAATTCGTTTGGTCATGAGCAATAATTTAAAAAAAAACTGAATTACAAAAATAATAAAATGTTAGTGGCTCAGGCAGAATAGGCCGTCATTTTTTAAGCATACAGGCTGATCGATAAAATAAGGATTTGATTATTAAAAAATTCTGAATAACTTTGGGTAAATGTAACTTCTCTGAAACTATGGAAGAAATTAAAAAACTTATTGTTGTACCATGGGATTTCTCTCATGTCGCAGCAAATGCTTTGGCTCATGCTGTAAAGATTGGAAAGATGGTAAATAACGACATATGCCTTCTGCATATCGTTGATAGTGGCATAAGTTCCAGAGATTACACTGATGTAACAAATAAAATGAAACATGTAGTCGAAGAGAATAGCGTCAGGTACAATGTTTCACTTGAATATCATGTGTCGAAGGGCAGTATATTTACTGCAATCGCAGATTATGTAAATGAGAAAGATGCCAGTCTGGTAGTGATGGGAACCCATGGGATGAAGGGTATGCAAAAACTCACAGGCAGCTGGGCACTTAAAGTAATTGTAAAATCAAAAGTGCCGTTTATTGTTATTCAGGATCCACCTGCTGACCAGGACAAATATCACAACATAGTGTTCCATGTTGATTTCAGGGCTGAAAATAAGGAGAAAATCAAGATGGCCATCTTCATGGGGAAATACTTCGATTCAAAGATACACATGCTCGTTTCAGTAAGTACCGACAAGAATATTCTGAAGAAGACAAAAATCAACCTTAACTTTGCTGTCAAATATCTGATACAGAATAATATTGAGTATGAGGTTCACGATATGCCCAAGGGTAAGGTTGCAGAACAGACAATTGATTTTGCTCAAAAGATAAATGCCGACCTTATTCTCGTTGTAACTACCAAGAATATTACGTTTGCCGATTACGTTGTAGGAGCTTCCGAACAATTTATTATTGCCAATAGTTCAAAGATTCCTGTTTGTTGTGTGAATCCGAGAGCTTCCTTTGCCAGCGTCGGACAGTTTATGGGCGGCTGGGGATCATAATGATTGCGGATTGTGGATTGCGGATTGCGGATTGAAAAGTGAGAGTGAAAATGCCAAAATCCAAAATCCTAAATCAAAATAATCCGAAATAATTTAGTTATGTCAATTGTAGTCCGGGGAGTTACAAAGCTATATAGCGCTCAGAAGGTTCTTGATAACGTCACCTTTGAGGTAAAAACAGGTGAAATTGTTGGGTTTCTCGGACCAAATGGTGCAGGCAAATCAACAATGATGAAGATAAGTACCGGGTATATTCCTGCTTCTTCAGGAACTGTAACGGTAAACGGTCTTCATGTTGAAGATGAGAACCCCGCAGTTAAAAACCAAATCGGCTATCTTCCTGAAAATAATCCGCTTTATCCCGAGATGTATGTAAGAGAGTATCTCGGCTTTGTTGCATCAATATATAAATCGGGGTTAACAAAAAAAAACCAGATTAATAATATCATTCAGCTCACAGGGCTCTTCCCGGAACAAAATAAAAAAATCGGTTCCCTGTCGAAAGGATACCGTCAACGCGTTGGGCTGGCTCAGGCTCTTATACATAACCCTGCAGTTCTCATACTTGATGAAGCAACTACTGGTCTTGACCCCAACCAGATTGTCGAAATCAGGAATCTTATAAAAGATGCAGGAAAAGAAAAAACAGTGCTCCTGTCAACACATATTATGCAGGAGGTAGAAGCAATTTGCGACAGGGTAATTATAATAGATAAAGGAGTAATTGTTGCTGATGAAGAGAAAAGCAAAATATACTCAATAACCAGCAGTAATGCACAGATTGTCAGGGTTGAATTTGATAAAGATCCTTCCGATGCGGCACTTACAGAAATTCCGAATATAAAAAGCGCAAAGAAAACCAGTCCAAATACATGGCTGATTGAGGCGGAAAGCAATGAGGATATCAGACCAGTGCTGTTTAACTTTGCCGTAAAGAATAACCTCACTGTTCTGTCGATGCAAAAACAGGAAAACAATCTTGAGGAGATCTTCAGACAACTTACAAAGGGATGATTTACCTGTTTCTCTTCTTCTGATCTGTCTTTCACATCTCAAATTCATCAGCAATTCAGTTTTTTGATTTTAAATTTCCTGTTACTCATTTTTTTTTGTTGCTTTGCAAGGTAAATGTTAGTGGACAGATTTGAGCTGATTGCAACCACGGGAAAAAAATGCTAAACTGCGTGTTAATTCCTTCTTTCAATCAATCAATCTGCGTCCGTTTATTTAATATGAATTAATACTCTTAATATGGGCTATTTATTTACTTCCGAATCAGTTTCAGAAGGCCACCCTGATAAGGTAGCCGATCAGATCTCAGACTCTCTTCTCGATGAATTTCTGCGTTGGGATCCCGAATCAAAAGTAGCATGTGAAACATTTGTGACCACCGGACTGGTTGTTTGCGGCGGTGAAGTCAGAACAACAGGCTGGGTTGATCATCAGGAAAGTGCAAGAAGCGTCATCAGAAATATAGGCTATACAAAAGCTGAATATCGGTTCGATTGTGATTCATGCGGTGTGATTTCTACAATACATGAACAATCAGGCGATATTAACCAGGGCGTCGTACGTGAAAAACCAGAAGACCAGGGAGCCGGCGATCAGGGAATGATGTTCGGTTATGCATGTCGTGAGATGGATAATTTTATGCCATTAACAATAGAACTGGCTCACAGGTTGCTGGTTGAACTTGCAGCAATCAGACATGAAGGCAAACAGATGAAATATCTTCGTCCCGATGCGAAATCACAGGTTACAATTGAATATGACGATAATAATAATCCTTTGAGAATTGATACTATCGTTGTAAGCACCCAGCATGATGAATTTGTTTTACCAAAAGACAAAACGCATAAATCAGAGCTGGTAGCTGAAAAAGCTATGCAACAAAAAATAAAAGAGGACCTTGAAAAATTCGTTATCCCGAAAGTTAAAAAAAGCCTTCCGGCTAGAATCCAGAAATTATTTGATGGGAAATATAAATTCCATGTCAATCCCACAGGGAAATTTGTAATTGGCGGTCCTCATGGCGATACCGGACTTACCGGTCGTAAAATTATTGTTGATACATATGGCGGTCATGGCGCTCATGGTGGTGGTGCATTCTCAGGAAAAGACTCATCAAAGGTTGACCGGTCCGCTGCATATGCTGCACGTCATATAGCAAAGAACCTCGTTGCGGCAGGCGTTTGTGACCAGGTGCTCATACAGGTTGCTTATGCAATTGGCGTGGCAGATCCCGTTGGCCTTTATGTAAATACTTACGGCACTGCGAAGGTTAAAAATAAAAAGGGCAAAATCATTACCGATGGCGAGATCGCACTGGTAGTGAATAAGCTCTTCGACATGAGGCCATATTCTATAGTTCAGCGCTTTGGGCTCAAGAATCCTATCTTCCTTCCAACTGCATCATACGGCCATTTTGGACGCGAAAGCTATACAAAAGAGGTAGAAGTATATTATGAAGTCCCGGGGAGCAAGTCAAAGACAATTAATGGAGTTGGGAAGAAATCGTTCCGGAAGAAGGTTGAGTTCTTTGCCTGGGAAAAACTTGATTATGTTGAGAAGATAAAGAAAGCTTTTAAACTGTAATTTGTTGCAATTCTTTTCAAACAACCCCCCATCCCCCCATATGGGGGGCTTTGAAGACCCAGTTAAGTCTTAAGTTCGTCATTGGGGGGATTTAGGGCATAGCCGTCAACCTAAGATGTAAAGTACAGAATTACAATCGGTTAAATTTCCCCTCCTTTCGAAGGAGGGGAAATGTATATAGCTGAATATCTAATTATTACGATCATAAAATCTCCTTAGTTTGATGGCTATGGGATTTAGGTGGTTTTAAGGCACAATAACAACTTAACTTTATGATGAATATTCTTGAGGAAATCAGGCAAAACAAAGTACTCCTATCCGATGGTGCATGGGGAACCCTGCTTCAGGCTAAGGGAATGACTCCCGGCGAATGCCCCGAGTATTGGAACATCACTCATCGTAAGGAAGTGCTGCAAATTGCTGCATCCTATATTGATGCCGGTTCTGATATAATTGAAACAAACAGCTTCGGAGGTAGCAGGTTAAAACTTTCCCGGTATGGACTCAGTGACCTGACAGCTGAATTGAACATCGCTGCTGCTGCTATATCACGTGAAGCAGCAGGTGATTATAAGCATGTCGCAGGTTCTGTAGGACCAACCGGAAAGATGCTTCTCATGGGTGATACTACCGAATCTGAATTATACGAATGTTTTAAGGAACAGGCTGTTGCACTGGAAAAGGGCGGTGCCGACATAATTATCATTGAGACAATGTCGGCCATCGATGAAGCATCCCTCGCGGTAAGAGCTGCAAGGGAAAATACAAAATGTACAGTGATCATCACCATGACCTTTTCAAAGGACACGAAAGGGGAATATCATACTATGATGGGAGTTACTCCTGCTGAAATGGTTATTTCAATGAAGGAAGCAGGAGCTCATATAATAGGCTCAAATTGCGGAAACGGGATCGAAGATATGATCGGAGTCGTAAATGCCATCCGCATTGAAGACAGTATTATCCCGGTTATGATTCAGGCAAATGCGGGCGCTCCGGAATTTATCGATGGGTTAACCATTTACAGGGAATCGCCGGAATTAATGGCATCATTCCTGCCTGAACTGATAAAAGCCGGGGTAAATATAATCGGTGGTTGCTGCGGTACCACTCCATCCCATATTCGTGAGATGGCAAAAGCCCTGAGGAAATAAACAAAAATCTGCTTTGTGGCTCACAAAACAGATTTTCAATACGAAGCTTTTACAATCCTTGCGATATTATCCGATCTTCCCAGAGTATAGAAGTGAATACCCGGAACATCCATCTTAAGCAATTCTTTTGATTGCATTACAGCCCATTCAATTCCTACTTCCCGTACTTCAACGTCAGTCGTGCATTTTGATACTGCTGAATAGAGATCCGTTGGCAGGTCAATATGAAATGTCTGAGGAAGAAGCCTGATATCATTTAGAGCAGAAATAGGTTTTATGCCCGGTATTATAGGAACAGTTATTCCATTCTTCCTGCACTCATCCCTGAATCTGCAGAACTCTTTATTGTCAAAAAACATCTGGGTAACGATATAGCTGGCTCCTGCCTCAACCTTACGCTTGAGATTATCCATGTCTACTTGTCTGTTGGCTGCTTCAAAGTGCTTTTCAGGATATCCGGCAACTCCAATACAGAATTTAGTGGGCTCAGCATTCTCGAGGTGATCTTCAAGATACTTTCCCTTGTTCATATCAGCAACCTGCTGAACAAGCTCATAGGTGTAAGTATGTCCGCCTTTTTCAGGCATAAATGACCGGGTTCCTTTTTGCGGATCGCCCCTTAGTGCAAGCACATCATCAATACCAAGGAAGCTCATCTCAATGAGAACATTTTCTGTTTCTTCCTTTGTAAAACCACCACACAGAACATGCGGAACTACCAGAATGTTGTATTTATATTTGACCGCTGCTGCGAGGGCAATTGTACCTGGACGAAGACGCACAACCCTCTTCTCCAAAAGACCATCAGGCCGCTCCCTGTAGAGAGTCTCATTACGGTGTGATGTGAAATTTATATAGGCTGGCTCAAACTCCATCAACCTGTCGATTGCCGCATAAGTTCTTTCTATGCTATGCCCTTTCAGCGGTGGAAGGAGCTCAAATGTGAATAAAGGTTTCTTTGCGTTATTAAGCTTGTCTGATACATTCATCTCAAAGTGATATCATAAATTTGGAGAAAGCCATTTTGCAGCTTCCTCTTTTGTAAAATTCTTTCTTTTTGCATAATCGTTAAGCTGATCAGTGTCAATCTTGCCGAGATTAAAATACGTTGACCCCGGATGAGAAAATACATAGCCGCTTACTGAAGCCGGAGGTATCATAGCATAGTTTTCAGTCAATCCTGCTCCTATTGCTTTCTCTGCCTCCAGAAGGTCAAAGATAACTTGTTTTTCTGTATGATCAGGACAGGCAGGGTAACCAGGCGCCGGTCTAATACCTTTATACTTCAGTTTAAGCATCTCATCTAAAGTAAGATTCTCCTTCTTTGCATAACCCCAATATTCCTTTCTGATCTTCTCATGAAGCCATTCTGCAACCGCTTCAGCAATTCGATCACTGAGTATCCGTATCATTATGGTAGCATAGTCATCATCTTTGTAACTGTCAAATATTTCCTTGTTAATATCTGCAGTAACAACAAATGTCCCGATCCAATCAGCCACACCATCAACGGCCGGAGCAATATAGTCAGACAGACACAGGTTTGGAACACCTTCTTCTTTTGGTTCCTGGTTTCTTAAAAATCTGAGAATTGTCTTAACCTTCTTCCTGCTCTTATCAGCAAAAACAGTCACATCATCTCCTTCTGAAACGGCAGGAAATAAACCAAACACAGCCTTTGCAGTGAGGATCTTCTGATCAACAACTTTCTTAAGATACAGCTGAGCATCATCAAACAATTTTTTTGCCTCAACACCTTTCACCGGATCACTGAAGATAGCGGGATATTTTCCTGATATTTTCCACGCGAAGAAAAAGTATGTCCAATCGATATATCTGATAAGCTCTTCCAGGTCAATATCATGAAAAACATGGAGCCCCGGTTTGTCAGGCTCGTGAAGCGGGATCTTCGTCCAGTCGGTGTTCAACTTATTCCCCCGTGCATTGCTCAGGGTCAGAAGATTCTTTTTTGCCTGAATGGAATTATGATCCTCAGCCATCTTCCTGTATTTTGCTTTTATCGACTGCACGTACGAGCTGTTGTCTTTCTTCATAAGTGATGAGACAACACCTGCAGCTTTTGAGGCGTCTTTAACATGCACCACAGCTCCTGAATAAACCGGAGCAACTTTTACGGCTCCATGTATCTCCGAGGTAGTGGCTCCGCCGATCAGGAGCGGAAGAGTAATTTTCCTGCGTTCCATCTCCGAGGCAACATGAACCATTTCCTCCAGCGATGGGGTTATTAAACCGCTTAGTCCTATTATGTCGCAGTTTGCCTTTATAGCACTGTCAATAATCTTTTCTGCAGGTACCATCACACCGAGATCAACGATCTCATAATTATTGCACGACAGCACAACACCTACTATATTCTTTCCTATATCATGAACATCGCCCTTGACAGTTGCAAGAAGAACTCTTCCGGCAATTTTCTTTTCTGCTCCTTCACTCTCTTTTTCAATGTATGGTGCAAGTTTTGATACTGCCTTTTTCATCACTCTGGCGCTCTTTACAACCTGTGGAAGGAACATTCTCCCTGAACCGAACAAGTCTCCCACTTCATTCATCCCTCCCATCAGCGGCCCTTCAATGAGTTCTATGGAACGGCTGAAGAGCGGCCTTGCCTCTTCAATATCCTGTTCAATAAATTCATCGAGCCCTCTTATAAGTGAATGTTTGATGCGGTCAATCACAGGAAGCTTTCTCCAGGCATCTTCCTTTTCTTCTTTCTTACCTGCGTTTTGTATGGATTCCGCGAACTTCACGAGTCTTTCCGTAGAGTCTTTCCTTCTGTTTAATACCACATCTTCAATAAGGTGCAACAGATTAGGTTCTATCTCGGTGTATACCTGCAGCATGCCCGGATTAACAATACCCATATCCAGACCAGCTTTAATGGCGTGAAAGAGGAATACTGAATGTATTGCTTCACGTACAACATCTGTGCCCCTGAAAGAGAATGAAAGATTACTTATCCCGCCGCTGACTTTTGCAAAAGGGAGGTTTTTCTTTATCCACTCTGTTGTCTTAATAAAATCTATTGCATAATTATTGTGCTCTTCAATACCAGTTGCGATGGCAAGCACATTAGGGTCAAATATTATATCCTCTGGTGGAAAATTTAACTTGTCGATAAGCAGCCGGTAAGATCTTTCAGCTAAACTTATTCTTCTGGCATATGTATCAGCCTGTCCGGCTTCATCGAATAACATCACAATAGCAGCACAACCGTATTTTCGCAGGAGTCTGGCATGATCGAGAAATACCTCTTCGCCTTCCTTTAGGCTGATTGAATTTACAACTGACTTGCCCTGGATGCATTTGAGAGCCGATTCAATAGTGTTCCACCTCGAAGAATCAATCATTAATGGAAGCTTTGAAATATCAGGTTCAGCCATTATCAGGTTAACGAATTTAACCATAGCATGTTCCGAGTCGAGCATGGCTTCATCCATACAAATATCAATTATCTGCGCGCCGCCTTCAACCTGATTTCTGGCAATTGCCAGGGCTTCATCATATTTTTCATCACGAATAAGCCGTGCAAATTTTATCGATCCTGAGACATTTGTACGTTCGCCGATATTTACAAAGTTAGTCTCTGGTGTTATTGTAAGGACCTCCAGTCCGCAGAGCCTTGTGTATCTTTTTATCTCAGGTTTTACCCTTGGCTTATATTGCCTTGATGCTTCTGCAATCTTCCTGATATGCAGTGGTGTTGTTCCGCAGCATCCGCCAATTATGTTTACCCAGCCCTCTTTCATGAAATCTTCAGCTATCAGAGACATAAATGATGCTGACTGATCATATTCTCCGAATTGATTTGGAAGCCCGGCGTTTGGATGGACTGAGGTGTAGAAACCCGTTTTATGTGATAATTCCTCAACAAAAGGACGTAGTTGTTCTGCCCCAAGGGCACAGTTAAGACCGATGCTAAGTAAAGGAAAATGTGAGACAGATACCATAAAGGCCTCGAGTGTCTGGCCGGTTAGCGTTCTTCCGCTGGCATCAGTGATCGTACCTGACACCATAACAGGAAGTGTTAAGTTCTTCTCCTTAAATACATTATCTATTGCAAACAGTGCAGCCTTGCAATTTAAAACATCAAAAATTGTCTCAACAAGAAGAAGATGAACACCTCCGTCAATCAGACCGCGTGTCTGTTCTGAATATGAGTAAACGAGCTCATCGAATGATATTGCTCTTGCACCCGGATCATTTACATCTGACGACATCGAGGCAGTCCGGTTTGTAGGACCGAGAGTGCCTGCAATAAAGTGATTTTCGGGTTCCTCTGTATTTTCGAATTCAATAATGGCATTTGCAGCCAGATGTGCTGACTGAAGGTTCATATTGTATATATGATCTTCCAATCCATAATCCGACATCGAGATTCTGTTCGAATTAAAAGTATTTGTAGTGATTATATCAGCACCGGCTTCAAGATATTGTCTGTGAATACCTTTGATAATTTCAGGTTTTGTAAGCGATAAAAGATCATTATTGCCTTTCTGCAGCCGTGGATGATCACGAAACTCTTCACCCCGGAAATCATTTTCCAACAGCCTGTGCTTCTGGATCATGGTTCCCATTGCTCCATCGAGAATGAGGATCTTTTGTTTAATAATATCTTCGATTTTTTGTTTCAATTGGAATTATTTTAATTATACGCTCATTTCACAATACAAAGTTATCCTTTTTATCTGTCATTTTTCCCTCTGTCATCTCAGTACAATACTGATCATAAAGTTGTGCCAATCCTATTTACCTTTCTTCCGGTATTAACAATGAAAATATTCATGTGCCTCAGTTGTTCCCGCAGGGTGAAGAGCCTTTCGAGATTCACAATTCCTATTGCATATTTATATTCCCTTCCGCTAAAATATTCCGACACCTCCTCAAACTCAAAGAGATCTTTGTCCTTTTCATCATTATATCTCAGATAAACTTCGAGTTTATAATCGCGGGTATATTTTGAAACAGTTCCCTGCTGGTACTTTTTATATTCATACCTGTAGCCGTATGAGTTTGCAGAAATATCGGATAATACGGCACTTCCGGTAGCGTGGCCTCCTGCACCTTTCCCGCTGAAAAATTGCTTGTCAGCGAATGCAGCTTCTGTAATTACACCATTGTACTCATTATCTACATTATACAGATATTTATCAGCCGCGATAAATCTGGGAAGAACAAAACTGGTAATGGTGTTTTCACTTGTCTTTGCTACATAGGGTACAAGCTTTATCTTAAAGCCTTTTTCTTTGGCGTACCTGATATCAAATTTCGAAATGGTGTTGATACCATAATGGAAGACCTGTTCAGGTTCCAGAAACATGCCATAAGCATGACCGGTAATTATACAAAGCTTGTACTTTGCATCCCAGCCTTCAACATCGAGAGTAGGATCGGACTCAGCAAATCCTTTGTCCTGGGCTTGTTTCAAAGCATCTGAATATGGTAAACCCTCATTATGCATTTTTGTGAGGATATAGTTTGTAGTGCCATTCAGGATGCCGCGCAGGGAATACAAAAGCTCGTTATCATAATATTCCTCAAGATTCCTGATTATAGGAATACTTGCACCTGCGGAGGCTTCATAAAGCAATGAAACTTTATATTCCGACTGCATTTTTACAAGTTCACTAAAATGTTTAGCCACCATCATTTTATTAGCTGTTACCACGTTTTTTCCATTTCTCATGGCGGTGGAAACAATTTTGAAGGCTTCTTCCGCATCGTCGATAAGCTCCACAATAAGGTTAATTGAGGGATCCTCAAGTATCTCATTCTTGTCAAATGTGAAATTTTCAATAGGGATCCTCCTCTTCTTTTTGGGATCCTTAACACATATTTTCACAATATCTGCCTTAAAACCTTTGCTGCTGTTTAATACGTCGTGTAACCCCTGACCCACACAACCATATCCAAATAAACCTATTCTTAATTTTTCCTGTGTCATTTTAAACTGATCTTAAACATTTCTCAAACTACTTTATCTTATTAAAAATCCTGCAAGTTTTCACTCGCATTGAGCTGATTATTACCTGTTTTAATTATTGTCCGGACATACAGACACAGCTAATTGCTCTATTATTATAAACCTTATGAATGTGAATCAAAGGGTTACCTGCACATGCACATAGGCATGAGAGGCATGATGAGATTGTTGTGTGTTAAATGAATTAAATTCATGTCTTACGTTGTGAAACGCCCCTGAAAGGATAATTTAATTTGTATGTGCAAAAATAATAATGATTTTCAAAAAATGCAAGTATTAAAGTTTTTCTCTGTGTAAGTTATCTAATCCCAACCTTAACCTCAACCTTAACCTCAACCTTAACCTCAACCTTAACCTTAACCTTAGCCTCAGCCTCAACCTTTTTTAGCTCTGGGTGACCCCACATACCGAAAAAATAAATTTTTACCTTACTTTTGCGTTACCAAACAGTTATGTAATGCAGAACAACCTTTTCATCTTCAACACACTTTCTAAGAAGAAAGAACAATTTAAGCCTTTAAATCCTCCATTTACAGGCATATATGTGTGTGGCCCGACAGTTTACAGCGATACCCATCTCGGTCATGCCCGCCCTGGAATAGTCTTCGATGTTCTGTTCAGGTATCTCACTCATCTTAAATATAAAGTCAGGTACGTAAGAAATATAACCGATGTAGGGCATCTTGAAAATGAGACCCTTGGAGAAGGTGAAGACCGGATTGAAAAGAAAGCGCGTCAGGAACACATTGAACCTATGGAGGTTGTTCAGATTTATATGAATGGCTACCATAAGAATATGGCACAGCTTAATACCCTGCCTCCTTCGATTGAACCACGAGCGACCGGACATATAATCGACCAGATTGAGCTTATCAGGGATCTGATTAAAAGCGGGTATGCTTATGAATCGAACGGATCAGTTTATTTCGATATCAAGAAGTATAATGAGAAATACAACTATGGGAAACTTTCAGGCAGAGTGCTCGATGAGTTAATAAGCAACACACGCGATACTGAGGGGAAGGCTGAAAAAAGAAATCCTTTTGACTTCGCATTATGGAAAAAGGCCAGTCCCGAACATCTTATGAGATGGCCTTCACCATGGAGTGATGGCTTCCCGGGTTGGCATCTTGAGTGTTCAGCAATGAGCATAAAATACCTGGGTGAGGTGTTCGACATACATGGCGGTGGCATGGATCTCCAGTTTCCACATCATGAGTGTGAGATTGCCCAGAGTACGGCTGCCCTTGGACACGAGACAGTACGTTATTGGATCCACAACAACATGATCACTATTAACGGCCAGAAAATGGCGCGTTCCCTTGGTAATTTCATAACTCTCGATCAGGTTTTCAGTGGCGATCATCCGGTATTGGAACAGGCATATTCACCCATGACGGTAAGGTTTTTTATACTGCAGGCTCATTACAGAAGCACAATTGATTTTTCAAATGAAGCTTTGAAAGCTGCCGAAAAAGGATTTCAAAAACTTATGAAAGCTATCGACACTCTGAAAAAACTGAAACCTTCCATCTCCTCAACTGTAGATATTATTAAGCTTCGTGATAAGTGCTATGAGGCGATGAATGATGATCTCAACACCCCTGTAGCGCTGTCGCACCTCTTTGAAGGTGTAAGGATAGTTAATTCTGTTCTCGATGGCAGTGAAAAAATCGATGAAGCTGGGCTGAATATGCTGTCGGAACTGTTCAACACTTTTGTTTTTGAAATCCTCGGGTTGAAGAATGAAAATGATAGCATTTCCGATGATAAGATCACAGGCAATCTTATGAAAATTATTATTGATCTGCGTCAGTCAGCAAAAGAGAATAAAGACTGGTCAACTTCTGATAAAATCCGAAAAGAACTAAAGGATACCGGAGTTGTCCTGAAGGATATGAAAGACGGGGCAGAGTGGGAACTGGAATGATTTTATAGGCTATGCCCCCCTATGATCCCCCCACAGGGGGATAACCTCCGGTTTTTATGGGAATTTGATAGGTCCTAAAAGCTTTGTTATTATGGTAAACGATTTAGTTAGAAAAGCAAGGATTTTGCGAAGCAATATGAATATAAACAACGTATATAAATCCCAGGTGATCGCGATAGGTTCTATTCCTCTTGGAGGGGACTATCCGTTGCGGCTCCAGTCGATGACGAATACCGACACTCTGGATACGAAAGCATCAGTTGCGCAATGTATCCGCATTATTGAGGCAGGAGCAGATTTTGTAAGGCTCACAGCACAGGGTATCAAAGAGGCAGAAAACCTGGCATTAATAAAAAATGAGCTTCGAAAGAGAGGATTTAACACCCCGTTGATTGCCGATATTCACTTCAATCCTGCTGCCGCTGAAACAGCTGCCCGTCTGGTAGAAAAAGTAAGGATTAATCCCGGTAATTATGTTGATAAAAGAGCCGCTTTTGTTTTCCATGAACTTACCGATAAAGAATATAACGAAGAACTTGAAAGGATACATTCCCGGCTCCTTCCCCTGATAAATATCTGCCGTGAGAATAAAACTGTAATCCGTGTAGGTATCAATCATGGCTCACTCTCCGACCGCATTATGACCCGTTTCGGAAATACTATTGAAGGTATGGTCAATTCTGCTATGGAGTTTATAAGGATCTTCAGATCAGAAAATTTTTCTGATCTCGTTCTGTCCATGAAGTCATCCGATACTGTTGTGATGATTGAAGCTACCAGAATGCTTGTAAATCTGATGAAAAGCGAAAATATGTCCTATCCTCTTCATCTTGGAGTTACGGAGGCCGGGGAAGGAGAAGACGGCAGGGTGCGATCTTCAGCCGGGATAGCCACTTTGCTTGCTGAAGGAATTGGCGATACAATACGTGTGTCATTGTCGGAAGATCCGGAAACCGAGATTCCGGTAGCTTTAAAACTTGCTGCCTGCTACCCGAGAGGTATCACAAAAAAAGCTCCTGAAAAACAGCTGACGTTCAAGACTCCCTTATTACGACCTGATCTGTTTAAAAAAATAAACGGTCCTCTTGTTTTGTCTGACATTACTTCATACGGAGAATTAGATCAGCAGGGTTATAAATCTGCAGGGTTTGCTGTTGACAGCATAAAAGGTGAAATTAAGAAGTCAGACGGTTCTGCTGATCTTCTGATTGTTCAAAATTGCCCTGAAAATATCCCGGAAGATGTATCATTGATCCTTCCTTACAAAATATGGCATGAGAATGGAGAGCGAAAAGGTACTTATCCGCTTTTCCCTTTGCAGGCATTTGCTGAAAGCGATTACCGGTCTCCTCTGTTGAATATACTGCTCACAGGACAAGGAGCTGAAATTGAATACCTGCAAAGCTCTGATCCTGCATCCACTCTTTTGATTTTCTATTTTTATCCTGAAAAAGATTTATATGCAGCTGATTCGTTTTTAAATTCTCTTGAAGAAAATAGCCTGAAACATAATGTAATCCTGAATCCCGTTTTCCGTGAAAATGAAACGGAAATTCTTCAGATAAAAGCATCCGCTTTGCTGGGCAGATATATTATTGATAAAAGAATAGCAGGTATTTGCATCAGCAATTCCGGCAAAATAGATCTCAAAGAAATCACCTCACTCTCATTTTCCATACTTCAGTGTACTGAAACACGGATTACCCGGACAATGTATCTATCGTGCCCTACTTGCGGGAGAACGAAGTTTAATCTGCAGGAATCGGTAAAAAAAGTCAAAGAGGCTACCGGTCATCTGAAGGGGCTGAAGATTGCTGTGATGGGGTGTGTTGTCAATGGCCCGGGGGAAATGGCAGGTGCCGATTATGGATATGTTGGTGCAGCGCCGGGCAAGGTACATATCTACAAAGGAACCGTGGCTGTACTCAAAAACATCCCGGAAGAAGAAGCTGTAAACCAATTATTGAAGCTTATCGAAGAAGATCAAGAGCGATAAATTTAAGAAAAAATCCATTAACCACAAAGTTCACAAAGGGAAGACACAAAGATCACAAAATAATATGCTCCTTTGTGTGCTTTCTGTGATTTGCCTTTGTGTGCTTTGTGGTTAAATAAAGCCTAATTCACAAGACGGTAATCGAGTTGCTTTTTCTGAAGATCAGCCTTCACAACTTCAATATTTACGCGATCACCGAGTGTATAAATCTTACCTGTTGAACGCCCTTTTATGCAATAGTTTTCCTCATCATATTCATAGAAGTCATCGGCAAGCTCGCGGATATGTATCATCCCTTCGCACTGATTCTCAATTATCTCTACATATATGCCCCATTCTGTGACACCCGAAATGACTCCTTCGAAAACCCTGCCGGTTTTATCACTCATATATTCCACCTGTTTGTATTTTACAGATGCTCTTTCAGCCTCAGCTGCCAGTCTTTCCATTTTTGATGAATGATTGCAAAGCTTTTCGTATTTATCCTTACCACCCGGATTTTCCTCGGCAAGATAGATTGACATAAGCCGGTGGACCATCATATCGGGGTAACGGCGGATTGGCGAAGTGAAATGAGTGTAATACTTAAAAGAAAGGCCATAGTGACCAATATTGTCTGTTGAATAGATCGCTTTTGCCATCGATCGTAAAGCCAGAGTTTCAATAATATTCTGTTCTTTTTTACCGGCTACCAAATGCAACAGCTTGTTCATTGCTTTCGGAAGAGAGGTTTTGTCGTCCTCAATCAGCTTATATCCGAATCGAGTGATAAAGTGACTGAAGTTGCTGATCTTCTCCGGATCCGGTTTATCATGTATCCGGTACACAAATGTTTTCCCTTTTAGCTTTTTCCCTACATACTCTGCAACTCGTTTATTGGCAAGAAGCATGAACTCTTCTATGAGCTGATTGGCAGTACCCATTTCACGGAATTTAATCCCAAGCGGTTTTCCTGCTTCGTCGAGTTCAAAACGAACTTCAATTTTTTCAAAAGCAAATGCACCTGAAGAAAATCTTTTTGTCCTTAATTGTTGCGCCAGCCGATGAAGCAATGTAATCTGTTCTTTCATATCTCCTTCCCCGGTATCAATTACCAGCTGGGCTTCACTATATGAGAATCTCTTGTCAGAATTGATAATTGTTCTTCCAAACCATTCATTGATCACTTCCGACTTATCATTTAACTCGAAAACTGCGGAATAGGTAAGTTTGTCTTCAGCAGGATTAAGCGAGCAGATATGGTTTGACAATCTCTCGGGAAGCATTGGCACTACCCTGTCAACAAGATAGATAGATGTGGCTCTTTGTTTTGCTTCCTCCTCTACCAATGAATTAATGTCAACATAATGCGTAACATCAGCTATATGTACTCCTACTTCCCAGTTTCCGTTTTCCAGTTGTTTGAGGGAGAGTGCATCGTCGAAATCCTTCGCATCAGCCGGATCGATTGTAAAAGTTGAGATATTACGAAAGTCGCGACGGGCTTTGATATCCTGTTCAGTAATGCCTGCCTGGATCTTCTCTGCATCTGCCTCAACTTCCTCAGTGAAATTGTAAGGAAGCTCAAATTCTGCGAGTATTGCATGCATTTCGGTTTCATGCAGACCAGGATAACCAAGGACATTAATGATTTCCGCAACGGGGTTTTTTGATTTTGGATCCCAGTCTACCACTTTCGCGACAGCCTTTTGTCCCTGTTTTGCACCATTCAGTTTTGATGTAGGGATGTACAGATCGAATGGCATATTTTTGTTGTCGGGAATAAGAAATGCGAAATTGGGCATTATCTCAACAGTCCCCACAAATGAGGTCCTCCATCGTTCCAGTATTTCTACTACCTCTCCTTCCGGACGCGCTCCTTTTCTTTTAGCATATAGCCACACTTTAACTTTATCGCCATGCAGTGCTGTCTTGAGGTTTTTGGCTGTCACAAATACGTCATCCTCAAGATCGTCGGTAGAGATGAACCCATATCCCATGCGGGTCATATCAACAGTACCTGTAATATAACCTCTGGCAATTTTTATCTTATACTTTCCGTGATATACTTCCTGTAAACTTCCCTGCTTTGTTTGTTCCCGTAATATATCCTGTATTATCTGTTTCCCCGGGGCATCGGTAATATTTAGCTTCGTGGCTATCTGTTTATAATTAAACCCCTGTTCGGGGCTCTTTGTCAATGTTGCAAGTATTTGTCCTACAAGTGATTCCTTTGACAATCCGGGATCTTTCTTCCCCGTCTTCTTTCTCGTCATAATTCAGTTTTTGCAAAGGTATAAAAATGAAGCATAAAAATTAATACATTTGGCTGATAATTAAAATGTAATGGCCAGTTTGAAATCCATAGTTTCACAGTCAACCTCAATTGTTACCAGGAAAACAGGAAATGAATATGTTCTCGTTCCAATTACAAACAACATTGCAGATATGAACAGTGTTTATACCCTGAATGAAACAGGCGCGTTTATCTGGGAAAAAATCGATGGGAAAAGAGACCTTGAGGAGATTATTACGGCTTTGATCAATGAATATGATATTGACCATAATAGCGCAGAATCAGATGTGTTCTCTTTTATTGAAAATATGAGTAAATATCTTATTATCCAATAATTATGTAATTTTGTATTTATGTTTTTTGCCACTAAAGCACAAAGACTAGAAGACAAGAAGTTAGACAAGTGTCATGTTTAAGAAAGGTTCGCGGATTAAAGACAAGATATAAGGTCAAAACACAGTTTGAAAGATGAGGAACTACAATTTAGAAATAGCAGGGTACAATATAGGATTTGAAGCTGCAGCAAACGGTCCCGATTTGAAGCCTTCCGATCGATTCCTCAGGAATATCAACCAGAGCTCAGGTTCAGATATTCTTATAACGGTGCATTCCGAACAATTTCAGCTCCCGAAGGGAGCCGAGAGGGTGTTCAGGGCTCCTTATATCGAGGAAATACACGGTATAAAGTTTAACAATGAAACAAACTTCTGGAGTGTATGGAAATATCGATCTGAGCTATATCTCTGGACAATCTTTCCATTGTCATCTTCAGAAAAAAATGCTGTTCTTAAGTTCTCGCTTACATCCATGGAATGGGATCTGTGGATCTATGGATTGCAAAATGAAATTGATCCTTTTGAATATCCTCTCGATGGATTAATCCTCTATTATCTAACCGTCATTAATGGCGACATAATGATCCACGCATCAGGTGTTAATAATGCCGGTCACGGTTATATCTTCAGTGGGGTATCGGGAAAAGGAAAATCAACAATGGCAAAGCTCTGGGATAACTCAGGTTCAAAAGTAATACACGACGACAGGCTGATTTTAAGAAATACAGGCAACGCCTATATGATGTTCAATACTCCTGTTTATAATAATGATGAGCCCCGCGAATCGGTGATTAATAAGATATTTATTATTGAGCATGGTACTGAAAACCTGATTGTACCGTTAAAAGGTGCCAATGCCGTTACCCAGGTTATGGCTAATTGTATTCAACATAACTGGGGAGCCGATATTATTGCCCGCTTGCTCGGATCCATCTCCATAATGTGCGGTGCGATCCCTACATCAATGCTTTACTTTAAACCCGACAGGAGCGTAATAGATCTTATATTGGAAAATGAATAGTTTGCGCAGCAATCACGCGATTGTGAAAGATATGAGTCTGACACTTCTCTCCGAAGGAAAAACAATCAGAATAAAAGCCCATGGTTATAGTATGTACCCATGCATAAAACCGGGTTCTCTCCTCCTTATTGAGCCTCTCAACATAAAAGGATTTCCAAAACCAGGAGAGATAATTGCAATTAAGAGAGAGGCTGGTCTTATTGTGCACCGGCTGACAAAAATAAATATTATAAACGGAACAAGTCATTACATAGCCAGGGGAGACAGTAACGCTTATGGCGACAATCCCATAAAAATTGAAAAAATTGCAGGAAGAATAATTAGTGCTGAATCGACCGGTGAAAATCCTATAGCAGCAGATGTCAGGATAAATACCAGACCAAACTATTTCATTAACAGGATGAGGGTTATTGGTTTGATATTATTTAAAAAGATCCGGAAGGCAATATGAAGTTTTTCAGATGAGAGAAAAGATAAAACTATTCAGGGAATCCCTTCAGCTGGTATGGAACAGCGCTCCGGGCTGGACAACCATCAATATTGTCCTGTCCATTTTGAGAAGTATCTTCCCACTGCTGCTCATCTGGCTACTGAAAATCCTTGTTGATGATATTACTAAAGGTGCCACTTCTGTTTCAACAGGGATAAATGTTGTGATGCCTGTGATTTATGTTGTGATCATCTGGTTTCTCGATGAAGCTTCTTCTGATTTCAGTAATTATGTACGCAAAAAACAGGCATTTAAGCTGGAGGTTTATATGTACGGATTGCTCCATTCAAAAGCCATAAAACTCGATCTTATTAATTTTGAGCGTCCCGGGTATTTTGATTGTCTTACCCGTGCAACAAGAGAAGCTCCCTGGAGACCAAATAGTATCCTGAATAATCTGGTATCGATGCTTCGCGGACTTATCTCCCTGTTATTAATGGCAGGACTTATCCTCACTCTTCACTGGACATTGGCAGTTCTCCTGCTGGTAGCAAACATACCCGGAATCTGGCTGCGTCTGTATTATGCTGAGATCCTTTATAATTTTCAGAAACTTCAGACCCCGGAAGCAAGAAAATCCGCTTATTTTAACTGGTTGCTCACAGGAGACAGACCCTCACGTGAACTAAGGCTTTTTGGTCTGGGCAACTATTTTATAAATCTTTTTAAAAAATCATTTCTGAAACAAAAAGAAGAAGAGATCAATATTCTCAGAAGAAGAACCCTGATTGAACTGATCTCAAATCTTTTTAAAGCATCGGCTCTTTTTATTACCTTTTTGTTTATTGCCCGTCAAACAATTAGCGGAAAGATCTCGTTCGGACAGATGGCGATGTTTCTCCTGGCTTTCCGACAGGGCATGATTTATATAAAGGACTTGTTCGGATCGCTGGCCGGGTTATACGAGGACAGCCTATTTATTGGTGACACTTTCGAATTCCTCAATCTGAAAGAAAACGTAACTGCCATTGAGCCTGTTAACATACCGGCGCCCTTCATGAAAAATATTGTAGTTGAAAATCTCTCATTTACTTATCCCGGGAACAATACGGGCACAATAAAGAACGTATCTTTTGAAATCAGGAAGGGTGAAGTTATAGCGCTTGTCGGGCCAAACGGGTCAGGGAAAAGTACCCTGGTAAGATTACTGTGCCGTCTTTACGATCCCGATTCCGGTACTGTAAAGTTCGATAATGCAGATATAAGGAATTTTGATCCTGAAGAATACAGAAAACAATTTTCGGTTGTATTTCAGGATTTTATGCTTTACAATCTCTCTGCCGGAGAAAATATAAGAATGGGAAATATCGACGATGCCGGATCTATGGCGAGGATAAAATCATCTGCAAAAGTTACGGGTGTAAATAATCTGATAGATAGTTTGCCCGATGGATATGATACGTTAATAGGAAATCTGTTTGAAGATAGTCGGGAGTTAAGCTGGGGCGAGTGGCAGAAAATTGCGCTTGCAAGGGCTCTCTATAGAAATGCGCCGGTCTTAATCCTCGATGAGCCATCAAGCTCGCTTGACGCAGATACGGAATATGACATTTTCAGCCGGTTCCGGGAAATAGTAAAAGGGCGCACCTCCGTTCTCATCAGTCACAGGTTTACAAATGTGAGTCTTGCCGACAGGATAATTGTGCTTGATAAAGGGGAAGTAGCAGAAAGTGGAACACATGATGAGCTCATGAATAAAGGTGGAATTTATTTCACCATGTATACGAAACAAAGCAGCAGGTTTAAGAAATGAAAAGCGATCAAATCATAAAGGAGGAAAAGATACTTCTACTGAACTTATGTCGCCTGGACTTCAATTCTGAACAACTGCAAGAGATCAGTTTACATTCATCCCTGATCACTGACTGGAAATATTTCAGTCATCTTGCCAATGAGCATGGGGTGGCTGCATTGGTTTGGCACAATCTGGCGAAATATGGACTTCTGAACGGCATCACTGATGAAGTTGCGACATTCCTTCATAGTGCCAACCTGAGAAGTCTCGGACGAAACACCTTCAATGCTGAGTCCATGAGGGAAGCGCTGCATGCTCTTAATTCCAATAACATAAAAACAGTAATTCTGAAGGGATTAGCTCTGGAAAATACTGTATATGGTAATGCAGGACTAAGACAGATGTCGGATATTGATATTCTGGTTGACCGTGGTGAGTGTATAAAAGCCAGAAAGATACTAATGGCAACAGGATATGAGTCGTTACCGTTAAAAT
>JBBRSO010000017.1:0-39358 GCA_038245405.1 Bacteroidales bacterium | reverse complement strand
TGATGCAGCTCTGTATCATTAAATACATAGCTGAGAGTGAATTTCATTGTCGGCTCTGCAAATCTGATATTTCTGATGTATAATGAGAGATTGGAAGACAGATCATCATATTTTTCAGTAAGCCCGCTGAAATAGATTGTTTCTTCCTGTTTGATATCAAGATGCTTAAATGCATTCAGTACGAAATACAGAATATCAGAAATATTACGGTAAGTAAATGAGTTGCAAAAGCGTAAGATGTTGTCTTTAAATACTATGAGATTGAAAAAATCTCTCTCAATATGAAGGCAGATGTAATTACCATTGACAGCCTTCCTTGAAATACCCGAATATTCAAGTAACAACTTAATATGATGATATATGTGTACTCCGGGATAAAATTTATGTACAGCTTCTTCCATCGATTTTGAGGCGGAAAATACCAGAAATGCGTCGGGATCAGTAATCTTATTCGCAAGGATTATTGAATCCTCATCTGGATTATGGTTGAAGGAAAAATATTCGGACTTCTTCCCCGGATCATATAATGGGCTTGGAACAAGTGTAAATTTTAAAGAAGGCATTACGCAATTTACCGTTTTGAACTTCTTTGTCAGGAAATCATCAGAACTAATCAATTCGCTTATTCTTACAGCATTAAAGGATTTGTTTTCATCAGGTGTATATGACCTCACCATCACAAATTTGTTTCTTAATGTATCGAGAAGACCATAGGATAACCCGTCGGCACCTACCTGTACCGATAACTCATAATTTTCGGTGGAGTTAATATCTAATGTCTCATCAAAGAGTTCAAGAAAGGGCATATGTGAAAGTTTAGAGTGACTAAAGTGACTAAAGTGACTAAAGTGACTAAAGTGACTAGAGTGACTAAAGTGACTAGAGTGACTAGAGTGACTAAAGTTAATTTACTTTTGTCTTTTTACTTTTGTCTTTTGTATTTTTACTTTTTACTAAGTTTACAAACAAAATTATAAAAAAATACCACTTTACCATTGCGCGACACGATTATATATAATCAACTCTGCAAGAGCCTGGGTAATATACCTACTGATGATCAATCAGTTGTTCTGAAGAAAATTGCTGGTTACATCTGCGAAAACAATAACGATGTTATGTTTCTTATAACAGGCTACGCAGGCACGGGTAAAACAAGCGTTATCAGCTCAGTTGTAAAAACTCTTGATATGTTGAGGATGCGATCTGTACTCATGGCGCCTACAGGCAGGGCAGCTAAAGTACTTGCCTCATATTCTGGCCGTCAGGCCTTTACGATTCATAAAAAAATATACAGGCAGAAATCTGCTAAAGATGGATTTGGAAATTTTTCGCTTAACAAAAATTTGCTTAAGGATACATTTTTTATTGTAGATGAGGCATCGATGGTTTCAAACAGCTCAGGCGATTCTTCTATCTTCGGGTCAGGAAGGTTACTTGACGACCTGATTGAATTTGTCTATTCAGGTGTAGACTGCAAATTAATCCTGGTTGGCGATACAGCCCAGCTTCCACCTGTAGGCTCAACCATTAGTCCGGCCCTCGAACCTGTCACTCTCGGTGCTTATGGCTTCGGGTTGATAACCTGCGAACTTAAGCAGGTTGTGAGGCAGAGCGAAACATCAGGTGTTCTGATGAACGCTACCCGGCTGCGGTTTCAGATTGCAGAAAAGAACCTTGTCCATCCTGCTATAGATTGCATTAATTTTAAAGATACAATCAGAATTACCGGGGAGGATCTCATCGAAGAGATCTCAACGGCGTACGGGCAATGCGGAATGGAAGGTACAATAATAATTGTTAATTCAAATAAACAGGCTAACCGCTATAACCAGGGTATCAGGAACCGGATCTTTTTCAGAGAGGAAGAGGTAAGCGCTGGTGATCTTGTAATGGTTGTGAAGAATAACTATTTTCTTATGGATGAAGGGGAGGAGGGGGCCGGCTTTATTGCCAATGGCGATATTGCTGAAGTAAAAAGAATCAGAAAGTATGAAGAGAGATACGGTTTTCGTTTCGCTGAGATGGTGTTGAAATTTCCTGATTATGACCTTGAAGTAGAATCAAAAGTATTGCTCGACGTTCTACATCTTGATACACCAGCCCTGCCTTCCGATAAGAGCAAAGAATTGTATCAGAATATCCTTGCAGATTATAGTAATATCAAAACAAGAAGAAAACAGTTTGAAGCGGTGAGGGATGACCCATACTTTAATGCTCTGCAGATAAAATTTGCCTATGCAGTTACCTGTCATAAAGCTCAGGGGGGACAGTGGGAAAGGGTTTTTATTGATCAGGGTATGTTTAACAGGAATGAAATTACAATTGATTACCTGCGATGGTTTTATACAGCATTGACCAGATCAACCGACAGGGTATATCTTGTGAACTTTGGTGATGATTTTTTTGTTTCAGCGTAGTCATATAGGGCCCTTACGTCTTTACGGCTTTATGCCTTTAAACCTTTATGTCTTTTATAAATATTAAATTATCCGCATATGAAATCGTACAGAAAAGAACTTTGGTTTGAGATTCCAACCCGCAGAGCTTTTGTAAATATTACAGGTCAGGTAGAAAAGTGTCTTACAGAGAGCGGAATTACTGAGGGAATGGCGCTTGTAAATGCCATGCACATAAGTGCTTCGGTCTTTATTAATGATGACGAGGCAGGTCTTCATCACGATTTTGAAGTCTGGCTGGAAAAACTCGCACCGGAAAAACCATATTCACAGTACAAACATAATGGCTTCGAAGACAACGCCGATGCACATATTAAACGAACATTAATGGGCAGGGAAGTTGTTTGTGCCATCACAAAAGGGCAGCTTGATTTTGGACCATGGGAACAAATCTTCTACGGCGAATTTGACGGAAAACGAAGAAAACGTGTTCTGGTAAAATTTATCGGGGATTAATCCTTCTTAACCTCAACCTCAACCTCAACCTCAACCTCAACCTCAACCTCAACCTTAACCTTAACCTTAACCTTAACCTTACCTTCTCACTTTCGTATTCTGGATTTTACGCGAAGACCCTGTATGTTGTTTTTTCCCAACTATCCTGCCATGGGAGGGATAGCTCCTCCTGCTCGTATTTTGACTAAAAGAAGATTTATTGTTTTTATGATAAGGATAGACAGGGCATGTTATTTTCGAGCTCATACATGACATTGTCAATACCAATAACAGTATAATCCCCAATATTCTAAAGGCGTACTTATTTATTCTCATTCCCCAGTAATTCTTATTCCTTAATAGTGTCCTCCAAACACCCTGCACCCCGCACACCGCACACCGCATCTACACCAGCCTCATATCCCTGATAACATCATCAATTCTCTTATCCAGAACTTTTTCTGTTTCCTCGAACTTGTCTGCTGAGTCAAGTTTCATATTAACACTGAAATAGAACTTGATCTTAGGTTCCGTACCAGAAGGCCTTACAGATATTTTAGTGCCATCAGCCAGGAAGAACTGCAATACATCGGATTTGATCAGATCAATCTTTGTCTTCTTACCTGTAACTATATCATGCGAGATCTGTGTTTCATAGTCATTGACTTTAATGACTTTGCTGTTGTTGATCTTTTCAGGAGGATTATTACGATAAATTGTCATCATAGCCTTGATCTCATCAGCACCCTCTTTACCTTTTCTTACAATATTAAAGAGCTTTTCTTTATAGAAACCATATTTCACATAAATATCGATAAGTAGCTCAAACAGCGACATGTTTTTGCTTTTTGCCCATGCTGTGGCCTCTGCTGCCAGTGCACAGGATGCAACCGCATCTTTGTCTCTTACATAATCGCCAGGCAGGAATCCATAACTCTCTTCACCGCCGCCGATATATTTCTTCTTTCCTTCATTTTCTAGAATCAATTCAGCAAAGAATTTAAAACCGGTAAGCACGTTATAATATTCAACATTGAAACCTTCAGCAATCCTTTCAATAAGATCAGATGTGACGATGGTTTTTATAATGTATTCATTGCCTTTATATTTATTTCTCTCTTTAAACTGTGAAAGAATATACCAGACCAGAATTACTCCAGTCTGATTTCCGTTGAGGAGTATAAATTCGCCTTTCTTGTTTTTTACCGCAAGACCTAGTCTGTCAGCATCAGGATCGGTCGCCATTACGAGCTCAGCATTCGTTTCCACTGCCTTTTTTATAGCCAGTCTGAGAGCATCCGGTTCTTCAGGATTCGGAGATTTAACTGTTGGAAAATTTCCATCCGGGGTATCCTGTTCCGGGACGCTTATAATATTCCGGAAACCAAATAGTTTCAGGGCAGGCGGGACCATTGTGATACCTGTTCCATGAATTGGAGTATAAACAATTGGTATGTTATTGAATTTTTTAATGATCTCCGGATTCAGACTCATTTTTAAAACCTCATTAAGAAAGATCTCATCAGTCTCTTTGCCTATGATTTTAATCTTAGCCTTGTCACCCTTGAATTTAATATCATTGACTGACTTAATTTTCCTTACTTCGTCAATAATTCCATCGTCATGTGGTGCCACCACCTGTCCTCCGTCGTTCCAGTAAGCCTTATAGCCATTGTATTCGGGAGGGTTATGAGAAGCAGTGATCACAACGCCGCTCTGGCATTTATAATGTCTGATTGCAAATGAAAGTTCGGGAGTCGGTCTTAAGGCTTCAAAAAGATATACTTCGAAACCGTTAGCAGCAAATATATTTGCCGTTGTCTCGGCAAAATACCGGCTGTTGTTACGGCAATCGTGAGCTATAGCGACTCTTATATCTGAATTTCCGCACTGTTTAATGATGTAATTTGACAATCCCTGTGTAGCCATACCCAGTGTGTAGATATTCATCCTGTTTGTCCCGGCACCCATTATTCCTCTGAGACCACCTGTTCCAAACTCAAGGTCCTGGTAAAAAGCATCGACAAGTTTTTTTTCATCCTTATCGAGCATTTCTCGAACTTCCTTACGGGTTTCTTCGTTGAACTCTTTGCCTAGCCAGTTACCGGCTTTAGTTCTGATCTCAGCAAGTGATAACATAATTTTGGATTTATTTTAACAGTTTAATGCATTTTGAAAGACTCGTTCTCCAGTGAGGAATTGTTATTCCGTAGTTTTCTTTTATTTTACTTTTGTCCATTACCGAATAAGAAGGCCTGGTTGCTTTTTGCTGAAACTCATTCGAAAGCACCGGAAGTACATTGCATTTCAGTTCCGCCTCTTTTACAATCTCACAGGCAAAGTCGTACCACGAGCAGACCCCTTCGTTGGAATAGTTGTATATTCCTGAATTCATGGCTATCTGGTTCCTTATCACCCCTGATACAATACTCATAATTACTGCGGCCAGATCGGCTGCATAAGTAGGGGTTCCCACCTGATCATAGACTACATTCAGAGATTCTTTTTCTGTAGCATGCTTTATAATCGTTTTGACAAAATTCTTCCCGAATGAAGAGTACAGCCATGATGTACGGATAATCATTGAACCCTGATGTTGTAAAGCATATTGCTCGCCCGCCAGCTTTGATCTGCCATAAGCTGACACAGGGGCAGGAGTAATGTTTTCGTTCAGAGGAACATTTGATCGACCATCATATACATAATCGGATGATATGTGGATAAATTTACATTCGGAGCCTTTGATAATTTCTGTTATATTCTTTACGGCGATACCGTTTATCAGTAGCGCCTGCTGAGGTTCTTCCTCAGCTTTATCTACAAGATTATAGGCAGCGCAATTTATTATCCAGTCGGGCTTAGTCTGATTAGTGAACTCAGAAATTTTGTCGAGGCTGGTAATATCAAGAGTATTGATATCGGTAAAGACGAAATCGTATCCATAGTAGTTTTTAGAAACAACTTTTAGTTCATTTCCCAGCTGGCCATCAGCACCGGTAATAAGGATTCTCGCCATAAAAATTATTTTCTTTTAAAAATTTAATTCAGCATTCTGCAGAAGAGGTTGTGCAAGATCTTTATCACTTATTATAGGTACTGTTGAACCTAATTTCCAGTAGATGTCAAGAGCCGGATCATTTAAATTTATGCCTCTTTCAAATGCGGCATTATAAACACTGTCGCATTTATACTGGATAACCGCTACGTCGCTTAAAACTGAGAATCCATGGGCAAAGCCATAAGGTATTAGAAGCTGATCCTTGTTTTCTGAATCAAGCTCAATTCCAAACCATTTTCCATATGTCAGCGAGTTTGTCCTGATGTCGAGCGCAACATCGAGTATCTTACCCGTAACAACCCTGATGAGTTTTGCCTGTGGAAAGGGATTCAGCTGATAATGCAAACCTCTGATGACACCTTTAACTGATTTGGATTCATTATCCTGCACGGGTATAAAATCAATACCTTCATTTTTAAAAGATAGCTGATTAAAACTCTCAAAGAAGTAGCCTCGTGTATCAGAGTGAATTACAGGCTTAATTACCAGGAGTCCTTTAAACCCTGTTTCTGAAATTTTCATCTTCTGAATATTAATTTAATGTCATCATAGCGTATAGATCTCTTCGTTTGCAATTCTTAAAAGATATTGACCGTACTGACTTTTTATAATAGGTTTTACGAGCTCAAGGAGTTGATCTTTACTTATGAAACCTCTCTTATAAGCAATTTCCTCTATGCAGGAAGCTTTAAGTCCCTGACGTTGTTCCAGGGTAGCGATAAAGTTTGCAGCCTGAAGCAAACTCTCGTAGGTTCCGGTATCGAGCCAGGCCATTCCTCTTCCCATAAGTTTGATATCGAGTGTACCTTCCTCAAGATAGACTCTGTTCAGATCTGTTATCTCAAGCTCACCCCGGGAAGAAGGTTTAAGAACTTTTGCTTTACCAACAACTGTATTATCGTAGAAATATAGCCCGGTAACGGCGTAGTTTGACTTTGGTTGAGCAGGTTTCTCCTCAATGCTTAGAACTTTTTTGTTCTTGTCAAATTCAACAACACCATAGCGTTCAGGATCGGTAACATAATATCCAAAAACAGTGGCTCCTTTAGTCAGTTCGGCAGTATTTAGAAGAATATCTCCAAAACCATGACCATAAAAAATATTATCACCCAGAATCATGCATACCGGCTCATTGTTTATAAACTCTTCTCCAAGTATAAATGCCTGTGCCAGACCGTCAGGGGATGGTTGCTCTTTATATGTGAAGCTCAATCCGACTGATTTTCCATCACCAAGCAGACTCCTGAATCCTGGCAGATCCCTCGGTGTGGAAATTATAAGTATTTCCCTTATTCCTGCCATCATTAATACCGATAGCGGATAATATATCATGGGTTTGTCATATACAGGCAACATCTGTTTTGATATCGAACTTGTGATAGGATAAAGCCGACTCCCTGAACCACCTGCAAGAATTATTCCCTTCATATTATTATATTTAAAATTCAAAAATCCATTCCCCTAGAGTACATAACTCATACCTCACACCTCATCTCCTCCCTATTCCAAAATACTCAAACCCCAGTCTCTTCAGCTCGGCAGGATCATAAATATTTCTACCGTCGAAGATCACTTTACTTTTCATAATTTCAGACATTCTCCCAAAATCAGGAAGATGGAATTCCGACCACTCAGTCATAAGGCAAACTGCATCAACGTCATTAAGCACTTCGTATGGATCAGTATAATACTCTATGCTGTTGCCAAGAAGCTTTTTAGTCTCATTAATTGCAGCAGGATCATATGCCTTTATTCTGACGCCCTTAGCGAGCAGCTTTTCAATGAGAACTATCGATGAAGCCTCTCTTATATCGTCTGTTTTTGGTTTAAATGACAATCCCCAGATCCCGATAATCCTTTCTTTCAGATCGCCATTAAAGTGTTTGAACATCTTATTGAAAATGACGTTCTTCTGGTACTCATTTGCTTTCTCAACAGCCTTAATTACGTTTAACTCGTACCCATTATCACCTGCTGTTTTTAGTAATGCCTTTACATCCTTTGGAAAGCATGAACCACCATAGCCTGTTCCCGGGTAGATAAATTTACTACCAATCCGTGAATCACTGCCAATACCTCTTCTCACATTATTAATATCGGCGCCAAGTATGTCACAAAGATTCGCTATCTCGTTAATAAAACTTATACGCGTTGCCAGCATGGCGTTAGCGGCATACTTGGTGATCTCGGCAGATTTAATATCCATGAATAGGATAGGGTGGTTATTCAAAACAAAAGGAAGGTACAGCTTATTCATTATATCCCTTGTTTTTTCATTATCTATACCTATTACTATACGTTCAGGTTTGAGGAAGTCGTCAATTGCGGCGCCTTCTTTCAAAAATTCAGGATTGGAGGCCATGTCAAATTCTACCAAAATGTGACGTTTATCTAGCTCTGTCTGTATTTTATTTCTTATTTTTTCCGATGTTCCGACAGGTACGGTACTTTTTGTCACAACAACAATATGTTGGGTCATAACTTTGCCGATTTCCTCCGCAACATTCAAAACATGCTTTAAATCAGCAGAACCGTCCTCTCCTGGCGGGGTGCCAACTGCAATAAAGATTACTTCAGAACTATTGATTGAATCTCTGAAATCAGTAGAAAAGGTAAGCCTCTTTTTTTCAATATTGCTTTTAACCATTGCACTGAGGCCGGGCTCGTAAATTGGAATTTCTCCTTCCCTTAATTGTCTGATTTTTTCTGCATCAACGTCAACACAATTAACATTAACCCCGCTCTCGGCAAAACATGCTCCGGTTACTAAACCGACGTAACCAGAGCCTACCACAATAATTCTCATAAATCAGAAGGTGTTTTAAGTAATAATCTTCACTGTTATGCAAAGATAATATAACAAGTTAAATAGAAAAAATATATATTTTGTAATAGGCGTCAGGCTTCAGGCCTCAGGCATCAGGCGTAGGGCTTCAGGCGTCAGGGATTAAGCATCGGGTATAATCAGCTGCCTGCCGCCAGGTGCCCGGTGTACGACGCCGGTATTATTTATTCAATTTATTGGCAGGTTTTTGAAAAAAGTCCTATCTTTGCAACCAATTTTTTATTCAAAATAATGTCTAACTTATTAATTACTAGTTTCTTTAATTTAAAATTATGACTGAAAACAAAAAAAAGACAACCCAAAAGGAGGTTGTAGACGAAAATGAAACCCCGATCAATGAGGTAAAAAAGATTAAGACTAAAGAACAAGGCGAAAAACAGGATGTTATAACCGAAACTTTAACATCAGATGAGGTCGATACTGTTACAGCTCAAGACCTTCCTGAAAATGATGACGTTAACGTGGCTACAAAAGCTGAAGATTATGGATTCACTACGGAAGAAAAGAAAGAAAAGAGACCAAAAAAATCAGATCACGACAATGAATCTGTACAAGAATTAAGAATCAAAACTGAACCAAGAGGTAACGTTGCAGTTGAAGATTTCGACTGGGAAACATTCGAGAGTGAAGAACTCCGTAACTCCCCAAAATACAAAGAATATGAATCGATGTACGACGAAACACTCTCTACCGTAGCGGTTGATGAGGTGGTAATAGGTACAGTCATTCAGATGACTTCACGAGAAGTCGTTATTAATATTGGTTACAAATCGGAAGGCGTCGTCAGTCTAAATGAATTCCGTTATAATCCTGGCCTGAAAGTTGGCGATAAGGTTGAAGTTTATGTTGAAAGTCAGGAAGACAAAAAAGGCCAGCTTCTTCTTTCTCATAAAAAAGCTCGCGCTATTAACTCATGGGATAGGGTTAATGCTTCTCTTGAAAAAGATGAAATCATTACAGGTTACATAAAATGCCGCACAAAAGGTGGTATGATCGTAGATGTATTTGGTATTGAAGCTTTCCTTCCAGGATCACAAATCGATGTGAAACCAATCCGCGACTATGATGTCTTCGTAGGTAAAACTATGGAATTCAAGGTTGTTAAGATTAACCAGGAATTCAAAAACGTTGTTGTTTCTCATAAAGCCCTTATTGAGGCTGAACTTGAACAACAAAAGAAAGAGATCATTGCAAAACTTGAAAAAGGACAGGTTCTTGAAGGAACTGTTAAGAACATTACTTCATATGGTGTATTCATCGACCTTGGTGGCGTTGATGGCCTCATACATATTACTGATCTTTCATGGGGCAGGGTTAATCACCCTGAAGAGATCGTTCAGCTCGATCAGAAACTTAATGTTGTTATTCTCGATTTTGATGATGACAAGAAGAGAATTGCACTCGGCCTGAAACAGCTTACTTCACATCCATGGGATTCAGTTGATCCAAATATGAATATTGGTGATAAAGTGAAGGGCAAAGTTGTTGTTATGGCTGACTATGGTGCATTTGTAGAAATCGCACCAGGCGTTGAAGGTCTGATACATGTTTCAGAAATGTCATGGTCACAGCATCTTAGAAGTGCCCAGGAATTCCTGAAAGTAGGCGACGAAATTGAAGCAGTTATTCTTACCCTCGACAGGAACGAAAGAAAAATGTCACTGGGTATCAAACAGCTCAAAGCCGATCCATGGCAGAATATCGATGAGAAGTATACAGTTGGCTCAAAACATGTTGCCAAAGTCAGAAACTTTACAAACTTCGGAGTATTTGTTGAAATTGAAGAAGGTGTTGACGGACTGATACATATTTCTGATTTATCATGGACTAAAAAAATCAAGCATCCGGCTGAATTTACAGCAATTGATGCTGATATCAATGTAGTGGTTCTTGAAATTGACAAAGAAAACAGACGCTTAAGTCTTGGCCACAAACAACTTGAGGAAAATCCATGGGATGTATTCGAAAATCTCTTTACAATGGATTCAATTCATGAAGGTACCGTTGTTGAAGTCTTCGATAAAGGCGCTGTAATAGCTCTTCCTTACGGCGTTGAAGGATTTGTAACTCCAAAACATCTGGTAAAAGAAGACGGGTTGATGGCAAAAGTTGATGAGAAATTGATGTTTAAAGTGATTGAATTCAATAAATCAGCCAAGAAAATCATAGTCTCTCACAGCAGAGTATTTGAAGATGAAAAGAAAGCTGCTGAAGCACCGGTAAAAAAATCAGAACCGGAATCACCGAAGAAAACGGCAAGAAAACAGAAATCAAGTTCTGAAAAAACCACACTTGGTGATATATCTCAATTAGCTGCTCTTAAAGAGGAAATGGAAGAAAAAGAGAACAAAGCTTCAAAGAAATCGAAAAATTGATTAAATTTAGGCTATCAAAAACTATAGCTATGGATTTTAATATTGAGAACCGGAATAACAGCACTGTAATTCAAATACAGTCAGAAAAGCTTGATACGCACATAGCTCCGGCACTTAAGTCGGAACTGGTGCTTGTATCGGGAAAAGGAGAAAAGAACATCATCCTCAACCTTGAAAAATGCCAGTATTGTGATTCGTCTGGTTTAAGCGCTATTTTGGTAGCTAATCGATTATGTAAAAATGCAGGTGGTATTTTTGTTCTTTGCGGATTAAACGAAGCAGTTGAACGACTTATCACTATTTCACAGCTCGATACCGTTCTTACAATAACAGGAACGGTTGACGACGCTGAGAAAATGATATCATAAAGGAAAACACTTTGAAGAGTGCGATGAAACTGACCATTCTTGGTAGTAGCTCAGCATTGCCTACTTCAGAAAGACACCCTTCCGCTCATGTGCTTACTGCGCATGAGCGTTTGTTTTTAATAGACTGTGGTGAAGGAACGCAAATGCAACTCCGAAAGACGAGAACACGAATTGCAAAAATCAATCATATATTCATAAGTCATCTCCACGGCGATCATATATTCGGCCTCTATGGCCTGCTGTCGACTTTCAGTCTTATGGGAAGAGAAAGCCCTTTACACCTGTATGCCCCTGAAAACTACGACGGGATGCTTAGATCACACTTAAGCGATTTCGACATTAAACTCAGCTTCGAGATAATTTTCATACCTCTTTCAGGCAAAAATCCTGTTAAAATACTCGATGATAAATATCTGACAGTGACAGCTTTCCCCCTCGAGCACCGTGTCCCTGCATATGGTTTCCTTTTCAGGGAAAAGACCTCCGACAGGAACATGATTAAAGAATGTATCGATAAGTATAACATTCCATTGGTGAGAATCCCTGCCATTAAGAAAGGTGAAGATTTTATTACTGAGAATGGTATCGTTATAAAGAACGAAGATATTACACTTCCACCCAACGAGCCTCTCTCTTATGCCTATTGCAGTGACACAAAATATTTCAAACGGCTGGCCGGTTTTGTTAAAGATGTAAGCCTGCTGTATCATGAAGCGACATTTGATAGATCCAAAACCGAACTGGCAAAAGCCACAGGACATTCCACCTCTATTGACGCAGCTACCACAGCTCTCAACGCAGGAGCAAAAAAACTTGTAATTGGTCATTTCTCGGCCAGATATAAAGACATAACCCTTCTTGTGGAAGAAGCCAGAACAGTTTTCCCTGAGACTTATCCCGCCATCGATGGCAAGACTTTCGATGTTGAGGATTTTTCTGCTAAAGAATAATTATCTTTGCGACCAAACTGAATTACCACCTTCCCTACCTTCCCCCGGAGGGGAAGGAGAAAATCCAACTCCCAGTCTTCCACAAAGGGTGGGAAGAGTGAAACCACCCTTTCCCCCTTGGGGGATCCCGATAGCTATCGTGAAAGGAAGGGGGTAAATGTTGATTAGAAAATTTAAATAAGTTAAAGAATCAATCTTTTGCAGGAAAAAATTTTAATACTCGATTTTGGATCTCAGTACACTCAGTTGATAGCAAGGAGAATACGGGAAATCAATGTTTATTGTGAAATTTATCCGTTTAACCATTTTCCAGCTCCCGATGAAAGCGTTAAGGGTGTAATATTATCAGGAAGCCCTTCTTCTGTAAGGGATAAAAATGCTCCAGTTCCCGATCTGACAGTTATAAAAGGAAAGATTCCTGTCCTTGGCGTGTGCTATGGCGCACAATATCTGGTCCAAAATTATGGTGGCGAAGTTTTACCCTCGGGTACAAGAGAATATGGCAGGGCAAACCTCATCTTTGTCAACAACAGTGATGAACTCTTTTATGGAGTAACCCCTGGTACCCAGGTATGGATGTCGCATGCCGACACAATTGTAAAATTACCTGAAGGTTTTGAAGTTATCGGATCAACAAACGATGTTAAGGCTGGCGCCTTTCGCATTCTTGACGAAAAGACATGGGGAATACAGTTTCATCCCGAAGTGTATCATACAACTGAAGGAACACATATTCTTACCAATTTTGTGGCTGGTATCTGCGGCTGTTCTCAGAACTGGACACCCGATTCATTTGTTGGAAGCGCAGTTGCCAGTCTTCAGTCACAGCTTAAGAACGACAAAGTATTACTTGGCCTGTCAGGCGGTGTCGACTCCTCGGTTGCTGCATTCCTTCTTCACAAGGCAATAGGGAAAAACCTCACCTGTATATTTGTTGATAACGGCCTTCTAAGGAAAAATGAATATGCCAAAGTACTCGAATCATACCTTGGCCTGGGACTTAATGTAAAAGGTGTAGATGCGAGTGACAGATTTCTTGATCAGCTGGAAGGTGTTAGCGATCCGGAGACAAAAAGAAAAATAATAGGAAAGGTGTTCATAGAGGTTTTTGACAGTGAGGCAAAAAAAGTAAAAGAGGTAAAATGGCTGGCACAGGGAACTATCTATCCTGATGTCATTGAATCAGTGTCTGTTAACGGTCCGTCGGCAACAATTAAATCACATCATAATGTAGGAGGACTTCCCGAAAAGATGCACCTTAAAGTGGTGGAACCTCTTCGTCTTCTTTTTAAAGATGAAGTTAGACGTGTCGGTTTGGCTCTTGGACTACCCGATTATATTCTGAAACGACATCCATTTCCTGGTCCCGGACTGGCTATCAGGCTTCTGGGGCAGATGACCCGGGAAAAACTGGAGATTTTAAAAGAAGCAGATGACATCTTTATTGAAGGCCTTAAAAAGCATGGGCTTTATGATTCTGTGTGGCAGGCTGGAGTAATACTTTTGCCGGTTCAGTCGGTTGGAGTAATGGGCGATGAAAGGACTTACGAAAATGCAGTAGTTCTCAGAGCAGTTGGTTCAACCGACGGGATGACGGCAGATTGGTCACATCTGCCTTACGAATTCCTTAGCCTGATCTCTAATGAGATAATAAACAGGGTTAAAGGTATAAACAGAGTGGTTTTTGACATCAGCTCAAAGCCACCATCCACCATAGAATGGGAGTAAACGCATAAACTAAGAACTTATGTGCATTTAAATTGTTCAAACTTAATATCACTTTAATTCACACTTTGAAATCAAAATATGAAAAGAAAAATACATAGCAGAATATCTCTGTCCATAACCTTATTTCTGTTTACAATAGCAGCTTCTTCGCAGGTATTAAATGAGGGAACATTCAAGTTCGGCAGGACGTTAAGCCTGATTGAAGCATTTTATGTAGATTCAGTTAATCTTGATAAGCTTACCGAAAAAGCAATTGTTGAGGTACTGAAAAATCTTGATCCACATTCAACATATATTTCAGCAAAGGATGTCAAGGAAATGAATGAGCCTCTTAATGGCAACTTTGACGGCATAGGAGTTCAGTTTAACATACTTCGTGATTCGATTATTGTTGTCGAACCTGTCGCCGGAGGGCCATCGGAAAAGGTGGGAATAAAATCGGGTGACAGGATCATTTCAATTGATCAGGAAAAGGTTACCGGCATAAACATCACTACAACTGGCGTACGAACGAGATTGATGGGGCCCAAAGGAACAAAAGTGAACTTGACCATTTACAGAAAAGGGGAGAAGGATAATCTCGATTTTACGGTTGTCCGCGATAAAATTCCAATCTATAGCCTCGACGCTTCATACATGTTAAACAAGGAAACAGGCTATATAAAACTCAATAAGTTTGCTGCTACAACTGTGAAGGAATTTTCAGATGCTGTTGATGTGTTGAAGAAAGACAATCTGAAGAACCTGGTGATTGATCTTCGGGGTAACGGGGGCGGCTATATGCTTGCAGCAACTGAGCTTGCAGGCAAATTTTTTAAAGATGAGAGGCTTCTTGTTTACCTGGTCGGGCGTAAAACACCAAGACAGGATTTTAAATCTACCGGGAATGGGAGTCTGGCTAATGCACGATTAGTCGTTTTGACAGATGAAGGATCTGCTTCCGCCAGTGAGATCTTTTCAGGCGCAATGCAGGACTGGGACAGGGGAATAATACTAGGACGCCGTACATTCGGGAAGGGATTGGTGCAAAATGGATTCTATCTCACCGACGGCTCTATGATACGACTTACTATCGCGCGGTATTATACACCTACAGGAAGATCAATACAAAGATCCTATACTGAGGGTTATGAAAAATACATGGAGAATTTTTATAAGAGATTTACCGATGGTGAGCTCATGAATGCTGATAGTATCCATTTGCCCGATTCAATGAAGTTTAAAACAATGCTTGACAAACGGATTGTCTACGGAGGCGGAGGAATCATGCCCGATGTTTTTGTTTCGGCCGATACCTCATACAGTTCGCCATATCTCTATAAACTGAACTCCAAAGGCGTGATCAATGCTTTTGCTCTTGAATATTTTGATCGTAACCACCTGAAATTGGATACAGACTATAAGACATTTTCTGATTTTAAAGCAAAATTCAATTACACACCTGAAGATATAAAGGCACTCATAGCTAAAGCAGAAAAAGAAGGAATTAAGTACGATGACTCACAATTTAAAAAATCTGAAGAAGAAATATTATTGATCATGAAAGGCTATCTTGCAAGTAATCTATGGAGTATCAGCGAATTTTATCAGATTATGAACCAGAACGACAAAGTAATAGATAAAGCTCTTGAGGTTATTTCCAATAAGAAGAGTTATGAAGCAATACTAGGGATACAGCAAGGCCCGACACAGAAATAAGAAATATTTAATGAAATTTGTAGCAAAGACTCTGTATGGACTTGAAACAGTTCTCTCAGAAGAACTTATCAGCCTCGGAGCTGCTAATGTGAAAATCGGAAACCGTGCAGTTTTGTTTGAAGGTGACCTGAGTTTTCTTTATAAAGCAAACTATTGTCTCAGAACGGCATTGTCTGTACTAATGCCAATTGCAGAATTCAGAATTCGTTCTAAGGACGATCTGTATAAACTATCCTCTAAGATTGAGTGGGACAGGTATATGGATGTAGATGATACTTTCTCAATTATGCCTGTTGTGAATTCGCCTCATTTCAGCCATACCGGTTATGCAGGTTTGTTATTGAAAGACTCATTAGCTGATCTTTTCAGGAATAAGACAGGAAGAAGACCATCTGTCGATTCAGCCAACCCCGACATTCTTATTAACCTGCATATAAGTAACGAGCTCGTAACTATTTCGCTTGATTCTTCTGTAGTTCCTTTGTTTAAAAGAGGATACAGACAGGAACAGGCGTTGGCACCTCTTAATGAAGTACTGGCAGCAGGTATTTTGCTTCTCTCGCGATGGAATGCTTCTGCTAATCTGACAGATCCTATGTGCGGATCGGGGACATTCCCTATTGAAGCATGCATGATAGCCTCCGGAATTCCGGCAGGCAAGTTAAGACAATTCTTTGGTTTCCAAAAGTGGAAAAACTTTGATGAAGTATTATTTGAAAAAGTTAAACTTGAATCCAATAGTAAAATTGTTAACTCCCCTGTTAAAATATATGGCAGCGATATTTCGGAAGAAGTAATAAAATATGCTGATAAAAATATTGCTGCAGCAGGATTAAGTGATAGCATTACTCTTAACACTGCTGATTTTAGGGATCTTAAGGCAACTGATGAGGGAGGGTTTCTTTTTATGAATCCTCCTTACGGACAAAGGATACAGCCCACGGAGATCGATGCTTTATACCATCTGATAGGGTCTACCCTCAAACATAATTTTGCAGGTACAACAGCCTGGTTAATAACATCCAACAAAGAATCCCTCAAACAGGTAGGACTAAAGCCCAAAGAAAAGCATATTCTTTTTAACGGCGCCCTCGAGTGTCTTCTTATTAAATATGAGATGTACCAGGGAACCAAAAAAATTAATAAAAGCTGATATCACACTTTAAGCAGAGTTGATCACCACTATTGGTTATCTTTATCAAAATGTCGGCCATTTTTAAAAAAACCTTAAAGAGGGCACTAATAATTTGGTAACTTCATATTTTTATTATATTTGTTATTGGAAAAACTTGAGCATATCTAAAAATGAAGCTTAAATGAGCTTTAATGTAGAGAATTACTTTTCAGACCTGTCTGCAGCAAATACTATCCTTTATTATAAGGGCAATATTGATTCGGATGTCATAAATCATGTACTCGATACCGTCGAGGACAAGATGGTTGAGGTTAATGAACAATCAAAGCTCAGGAAAAAAGTATATAACGTATTGGTAGAGAGTCTTCAAAACTTGTATCACCATGTGGATAGAGTTCCTGCCGATTTTGAAGATCAGACATCTGAGAGATTCGGTTTGCTCGTTGTCTCAAAAGTACATGACGGTTACAGACTGATCACAGGCAACTTTGTGCATGTTGAGAATTTGGAGAAGCTAGAGGAAAAGATAAAAAGGATAAACAGATCAAGTCACGAAGAGATAAAGGAATTATACAAGTTCATCCTTAATCACCAGAGGATATCTTCCAAGGGAGGTGGTGGTCTTGGTCTGGTTGATATAGCAAGAAAGACTGGAAATAAGCTAGAATATGCTTTCAAAGCATACAATAGTAAGTACTCCTTCTTCTATCTTGATATTTTGGTAAATGAAGAAAAAAACAACTTATAAATCTGATAGATATGGGACCGATCATAATCGAAGGAACCGCTAAAACACCTACTGTAAAATTTGATTCTACCGAAGGTGTCTTTGAAATTAAAGGACGTTCAATTCCGGAAAATTCAGTAGAATTTTATAAGCCACTGGTTGACTGGCTCGATATTTATAAAGAATCACCTCTGATAAAAACTGTCGTAAATATCCGTCTGGAATATTTCAATACAAGCTCCTCAAAGTGTATCCTCGATGTTTTCAAGAAGCTTGAAGCTATTCATAAAGCTAAACACGAGGTTGAGGTAAACTGGTACTACGAAGAAGATGATGAGGATATGCTGGAAGCAGGGGAGGACTATGAATCAATAATCAGAGTACCTTTTAAAATGATAGAGATTATAGAATAACTGATCTCTGAAATATATTCTGAAATCTATTAAGAAACAAAAGAGGCTGCCCATCTGAGGCAGCCTCTTTTGTTTATAGTGGCCAGTTTAGTTGTCTTCTTCTTCTGCGTATAAATGCTTCACCCGAATCGAGGATTCTTTTGAGTATTCTGAAATAGAGCGCCAGGTAAAGGAAAAACGTCATAACCCAGAGAACAAAAACATTTATAACAAATGTGTCAACCCTGTATCCGAAAATTTGTTTTTCCGGGGCATAGAAATGTGCCTTTATCAGCTTACTCTTCGAATCCATGAATATCGGATCAAGTTTCTGGATAAGCTCACCATGGAATACTATCGTCTTCGTTGTTTCATTTTTATCTTTTACAAACTCTTCAAGGGTTTTATTGTGATACTTATTTCTCAGTTCCAGAAAATTCTTAAGATTTCCTCCTGCAAGATTTGACTTTATAATTTCTTTCCGGTTGCTGGCTTCATTATAAACATTCACATAGACCTTCCTTATCGTTTCCACATAACTTATTGCAGCAGTGACGATCTCAGGAGTGATCTTGTCAGGCGTGAGCTGATCGGTATATGCAAAAGTAACCGAGGGAGTAAGGATCATTTGTTTTCTGAATTCATTTGAAACCAGCAAAAGATCATCCTCAAATTCCTTATCCCTTACACCTCTCTCAAGGTCACCGGCAATATTATCGAGTGCTCCCTTTATCTCCACATTCCAGTAATCCTTTTTGAAAACTGCCTTACTCATTTCTTTTTCGTAAGGATAAAAGTTCTTTTCATAGTTATTGTCTTTGAACTGCTTTACTGCCAGTGCTTCATAACCCCAGCGTGCAGTTATGAACTCCCCATAAACAGGAATTGATACCGGGGAGGAGATGTTTGGGTTTAACTTTTCAAACTTAACGAGCACCCCGCTCAGAATGATCTGAGGAATGACAAGGAACGGGATAAGAATATAAATGGTTACTACAGCCTTAAAGCTGTCGGAAATTACAAGTCCCAGCATATTCGCTCCTGCCCAGCAAGTGAAAAGTATGAGCCAGTATTCAGACATCATTCCACGTATCCCTGTGATTCCATTACCAACAAGCACAAAAGTGAAGGCCTGAATTGCTGAAATTGTGAACTGAACAAATACTTTCGACATCAGATAACTGTTCCAGCTCAGATTCAGAAAAGCTTCCCTCTTGAGGATCTTCCTGTCTTTTATAATCTCTTCGGCACTGACTGTAAGTCCCATAAAGATTGCAACAATCACCGACATGAATATATAAATTGGCAAGTTGCTGTTGTCGTAAAGTGTGTAATGTGGATTTTTTACGTTTTCGTCAAAATATCTTATCAGGAATGCCAGAAAGAACGCGAGAACTGGTGCCTCAAGCAGAGTAATTATAAGGTATTGTGTATCAGCTATTTTTGAAAGTATATCACGTTTTGCAAAGACAATTAATTGTTTCAGCTTATTGGGAGTCTTGAAATTTATTTCCGGTATTGGCCCTCCGGGTTCACGTTTATCTTCCTTCCGTTCGCCGGAGTATAGATTGCTCCAGTCAGCAGGTGATATCCTCCGCATCTCAGTAGGATGGCCGCTTTCGGTAAATACTTTCGATTCAACTATATTAAAGATCTGTTCAGGGTTTACGTTTCCGCACACATAACACTCACTCTCATTATAGTTAGCCTGTTCAATTTTCTTTTTGAAATAGATAATTGAATCGATTGGATTTCCATTATAAATAAGATACCCGCCTGTGTCAAGGATAATCAACTTGTCGAACATCTTGAATATCTCCGATGATGGCTGATGGATCACGATGAACAAAAGTTTACCTTTTCTGGCAAGTTCCTTTAAAAGGTCAAGTATATTCTCAGAGTCGCGTGAAGAGAGTCCCGACGTTGGTTCATCAAGAAACAAAATAGCCGGCTCCCTGATAAGTTCCAGTGAAATATTAAGCCTTTTCCTCTGACCACCGCTTATCTTTTTGTTCAGGGGACTGCCTACCTGTATATTTCTTATTTCATTAAGACCAAGATTTTTAAGAACAGTATCAACCTTTAATATGATCTCTTCTTCAGTCAGATTATCAAAGCAGAGCTTTGCATTGTAATAAAGATTCTCAAATACAGTGAGCTCTTCTATGAGAAGGTCATCCTGTGAAACAAATCCTATAAGCCCTTTTATTTTCTGCTTTTCCTTGTGTATGCTTACCCCATTTATCAGTACCTCGCCATCATAAGGATCACATGTGCCGTTGAGTACTCCGAGCAGCGTCGATTTACCTGCTCCGCTAGCACCCATTATACCAACCATCCTTCCCGATTCCTCCTTAAAGCTCATATGATGGATTCCGATCGCCCCGCTTTTGAACCGGAATTCCAGATTATTTACTTCGTAAACGACTCTTGATGCCTTGAATTCCTCTTTCAGAAATTGCATCGTGACATCCCAGAAGTAAATAGGTGTTATTTTGTATCCCTTGATAGCAGAACCCTGGCTAAATGGGTAAACCTTATCTTCCTGAAGTAATTGTCCGTTCATCGTCAGCTCACCGGTACCGATAAACCGTATAAAATACTTATTTACAGATGGTACAAACAGTATCCATATCTGGCCCTTCAGAAGATCCTTAAAGGAGTGCCGCGTTACTATTGTATCAAATATTTTTATTCCGTTGATAATGAGCAGCTCAGAAATGGAAGGTATGACAGAGAAATCATTGAGAACAAAACGCTGGATATTGAAGTACTCATCGTGTGTAATATTAAGACCCTCTGCAAGTGTTTCCACAAAGCCCTGTTCAAGTAAACTTACTTCCTGGCCGCCTGATTTGCAGAATTCCAGGACCTGAATGACTACAACCAGCCTTTGTTCCTGGTCGAGCTGACCCTGCTCGTTTATTTCATTGCAAAGTTTTCTGATACGTATTGCGATTGCACCTTCCCGCTTATCGGAACTGCTCTTCTCGAGTTTTTTCCTGGCTTCCTCGAATTTTTCATCATAAGTGGCAAGATATTTCAGTGCCAGCTCCTGGTTCAGCAGACGTCTTAGAAAAATCTCAACGACGCCCCTTCTTTCATTGGCGTTGATCTGAGGCTTTGCAATTATTGCAAAAAGCTGCATCAGCGTTTCAAGAATTCTCTCACTCATAATCCAACAATCAGGGGAATAATTCCCGGTTTGAAGATATGAAATTACTTATTCGGGACAAAGAAACCTAATGAATGTTTTACAGAATCAATTCTGCACTTAACCTCAACCTCAACCTCAACCTCAACCTCAACCTTTCTTCTTATTCTTCTTCTCCACCGAATATCCGAATTTCCCAATCAGGCTGCCGGTTTCATAATATTTTCCATGAGTATAGCATACGGGCACTGCATCATTCAACCTGAAAAGACCAGATGTTTCATCAATATATTCTTCGTCAGCATTTACAGCAACAACTTCCGATATGAACATATGATGTGAGCCGAGTTCCTTGATCTCTTTCACGATACACTCAATATTTACAGGCGATTCCTTTATCAGCGGCGCTTTTACCTTTGAAGCAGGGATGGGGGTCAGACCCATCTCTGTAAATTTCTTGAAGTTTTTTCCTGATTTCACTCCACACCAGTCAGTAGCAAATGCTAGCGATTTTGTAGTAAGGTTGATCACAAAATCGCCATTCCTTTTTATGATTTCATAAGAATGACGACCCGGACGTACAGAAATATAGCACATTGGCGGATCTGTACATATTGTACCCGTCCATGATATAGTGATGATATTATATTCTTCCGGTTTCGACCCACAGCTCACCATTACTGCAGGCAGAGGATAGATCATTGTTCCCGGCTTCCATAAAACTTTACCCATGATTAAGAATTTTGGTCAAAGATAAACTCTTTTTTTAACCACTAAGTACACAAAGTCCCGATAGCTGCTATCGGGATTACACAAAGTTCACAAAGAATTCTTTTGCTGCTTTCGCTTTGTGTGCTTAGTGTCAACCTTTGTGTAACTTTGTGGTTAATGGATTTCCTCTAAATGCCAGATTGTCATTCTAATTGTCTGATTACATGTCAAAAAGACTATGAATGAGTATTGTTTAGGACTGGCTCTAATTTTGCATATCATTATTACAAACAGAGATAATATGAATTTAAATAACTTCACATTAAAGGCTCAGGAATCGGTTCAGAAAGGATTCGATATTGCCAATGCCAAAGGCCAGCAGGCTGTTGAATGTGCACACATTCTAAAAGGTGTAATGAGCGAGGCAGAGAGTATAACAAACTTCCTCTTCGGAAAAATGGGGATCAATACTCTTACCCTTACAAAGGAGATCGATTCATTGATTGATTCCTATCCGAAAGTAAGCGGTGCAGATTCGTATGTCTCTTCAACAGTATCCGAAGCTTTCAGGAAAGCAGCCGGGCATGCAGCGGGCATGAAGGATAAATATGTTTCATCGGAGCATCTCCTTATGGGAATACTCGACACCGACGATAAAGCAGCCCGTATCCTGAAGGACCATGGGATGACCATGAAAGAACTTAAACAATCTATAAGCGAATTACGCAAAGGAGCCAGTGTTGAGAGCCAGACATCTGATGATACATTCGATTCGCTTAACCGGTACTCGGTAAATCTTAACGAAAGAGCAATGTCGGGAAAACTAGATCCTGTAATTGGCAGGGATGATGAAATAAGACGGATACTGCAAATATTAACACGACGTACAAAAAACAACCCCCTTCTTATCGGTGAGCCAGGCGTAGGAAAGACAGCAATTGCAGAAGGATTGGCCCATAGAATAATAAGGGGAGACGTTCCTGAAGACATAAAATCAAAAGTCATCTATTCCCTCGACATGGGAGCCCTCATTGCCGGTGCAAAGTATAAAGGAGAATTTGAGGAGCGGCTGAAATCTGTCATTAATGAAGTAATAGGATCAAACGGCAATGTCATTCTGTTTATCGATGAGATACATACTCTTGTGGGCGCAGGAAAATCAGAGGGTGCAATGGACGCTGCCAATATACTGAAGCCAGCCCTTGCCCGTGGTGATCTCAGAGCCATTGGTGCAACAACATTAAGCGAATATCAGAAATACTTTGAAAAAGATAAAGCGCTCGAGCGCCGATTCCAGGTTGTAATGGTTGAAGAACCCGACAGAGCCGACACAATTTCCATTCTGCGTGGTATCAGGGAAAAATATGAAGCACATCATAAGGTTATAATAAGAGATGAAGCAATAATAGCCGCAGTGGACCTTTCAACCCGGTATATCACCGATCGCTTTTTGCCCGATAAGGCTATAGATCTGATCGATGAGGCTGCCTCAAAATTAAGACTTGAAATGAATTCGGTACCTGAAGAAATTGATGCAGCTGAAAGAACTATAACAAGACTCGAAATTGAGAAAGAAGCAGTGAGAAGAGATGGGGATACAATAAAATCAGAAAAAATATCTCATGAACTCGCTGATATGCAGGCAAAAAGAGACGAACTTAAAGCAGGGTGGAAGTCGGAAAAGGCAATGATCGATAATGTTCAGCTTAAAAAAGAAGCGGTTGAGGCCCTCAGGTTTGAGGCTGAGCAGGCTGAGCGTAGCGGCGACTATGGTAAAGTAGCCGAGATAAGGTATGGCAAGATTGTGGGTCTTGAAAAGGAAATTTCAGAAATGAAGGATCAGATTGAAAAGAAAAGAACCAAAGGATCACTTATTCAGGAAGAAGTAAGATCGGAAGACATAGCTGCCATCGTCTCAAAATGGACTGGAATACCTGTTTCGAGGATGCTGGAGAGTGAGAAAGAAAAATTATTAAAACTTGAGGCGGAGCTTCATAAAAGAGTTGTGGGCCAGGATGAAGCAATAGCTGCAGTTTCTGATGCTGTAAGGAGATCACGGGCTGGCCTTCAGGATGACAAGAAACCGTTGGGTTCATTTATATTCCTTGGCACAACAGGGGTCGGCAAAACAGAACTGGCAAGAGCCCTTGCAAGTTTCCTGTTCAACGATGAGAATCTTATTACCCGGATCGATATGTCAGAATACCAGGAGAGGCATTCAGTTTCGAGATTGATCGGAGCACCTCCCGGATATATAGGCTATGATGAAGGCGGGCAGCTTACTGAAGCAGTACGTCATAAACCTTATTCTGTAGTTCTTCTCGATGAGATAGAGAAAGCCCATCCCGATCTTTTTAACCTTCTCCTGCAGGTTTTGGATGAAGGCAGGCTTACAGATAATAAAGGCCGGACTGTGAACTTCAGGAATGTCATTATAATTATGACCTCAAATCTGGGATCTGATGTAATTCGCGACCGTATGGACAAATGGAATAATAATATTCCTGAAAAAGAAGAAGAAATCCTGAGGAAGGATATTTATTCTTTGTTAAGAAAAACACTGAAGCCCGAATTTCTTAACAGGGTAGACGAAATTGTTATGTTCAGACCATTAACACAAAACCAGATAAAAGAGATTGTATTGATACAGCTGAAAGGAATTGAGGCTATGCTCAAAGGCTACAATCTTAAACTTGTTGTTAATGATGATGTTATTAACTGGCTGGCTGAAAAGGGCTATGATCCGCAATTAGGAGCACGTCCTGTAAAAAGGCTTATACAAAAGGAAATAATAAACGAATTGTCAAAGGAGATTATTGGCGGGAAAGTCACAAAAGAAGACACAATTGTGGTAAAGGTAAAAGATGGACATCTGTCTTTTATAAAAGATACTGAATAATAGCTATCTAATTGAAGGACTTTACACACGAATCCATATCAGGGTAGATCTGGAACACGGTTTGAAGATTCAATGTTTGAAACAATTCATTAACATTTGGCTCGGGATTAGCAAATTTCAGAGTGCTGTAATTATTTCTGGCTGCTCTCATTATAGAAAGAAAACATCCGAACCCCGAGCTGTCGATATAATCCACCCCTTTGAGGTCAATGATAACCCTTGAATTGGAATTATCAAAAATCTTTAAAATAGAGTCTCTGATCTCATCAGTAACCAGAGCGTTTATTTTGTTGATAGTGAAGGAGATAACTTCAATTTTATCCTTTTTTTCAATATTAATCATCAATTGCCTTTTTGTCTGTTGCCTATCAAGTCTTCGAGCTCCTTTACGGCTTCACCTGTGTCGTTTCTGAATTTTTCAATATAGGAGTCGTACAGATGTGATTCTTTTCCTTCTTTGGCCTGAGATTCGAAAGCTTTCAAAAGAGATGCCATCTCTTCCATACCCATTATAGCAACCGACGACTTGGCTTTGTGAGCCAGTAGCCCAAGAGAGTTATAATTCTTTGATGCCAGAAGAGATTTCATCTCATTGTATATCTCAACAGACTGATCCCTGAACATTGCAACTATTTCGACTATTATTCCTGTATCTCCACCTGAAACAGAATCGAGATACTCCATATTTATGAATTTGTAAACCATTACATGAATGTGATCAGTAAAAATTAGCTCTTATTATGTAAACAAATATAGTAAAATATAATTGTGGCTTCAGGGAGTTTTTCGCCTAAAAAATGGTTAAGATTTTAGAAAAAGGAAATAAGTGCTACTTTTATAGATGTAAAACCAGATTTTATGCGAATTGACCTCACATTTTTCGTAGTCGAATTTCTTCTTAAAAAAAACAGTCGTGTTGAGTTTAAAATTCTTGAATTCTGACAATCATCAGATTTTATAAGGAAACTAATAGCTTGCTTTGTAACTTCACAAATTGTGGTAATAAATATTATTAATATTAACTCAGATGAAAAATACAGCTTTTTTTAAGTTTCACCAGGAAGCTGGAGCCAAGATAGTCCCGTTTGCCGGATATAATATGCCTGTGGAATATTCCGGAATAAATGATGAGCATAGGACTGTGCGGGAATGTGTTGGCGTTTTTGATGTTTCCCATATGGGAGAATTCACTGTCACCGGCCCGTCTTCCACAAAGTTTATTCAATATATTACATCAAATGATGTTGAAGCTCTGTTTGATGGCAAGATCCAATACTCCTGTTTCCCAAACGGCCAGGGAGGAATTGTTGATGATCTCCTTGTTTACAGATATAATCCCGAAAAATATCTGCTGGTTGTTAATGCAGCAAATATTGAGAAAGACTGGAACTGGTGTGTGAAGAATGCTGAAAAGTTCGGTTTGAAAATAGGGAGAGATCTGGTAAATGTGTCAGAGGAGATAGCCCAGCTGGCAGTGCAGGGACCACTGGCATTGAAAGCTATGCAGAAGCTTACCAAAACACCTGTCTTGGAAATGGAATATTATACCTTCAAAGTAATTGAATTTGCAGGTATAAATGATGTCATATTCTCCACAACCGGTTACACAGGTGCAGGCGGGTGTGAGATTTACGTTAAAAATGGGGATGGGCCAAAACTCTGGAAAGCTGTTTTTGATGCCGGGAAAGAGTTTAATATCAAACCAATCGGTCTCGGTGCACGCGATACATTACGTCTTGAAATGGGATATTGTCTTTATGGTAACGACATTAATGACCAGACATCACCTATTGAAGCTGGCTTAGGCTGGATCACAAAATTTACAAACGAGAAAGAATTCATCGATAAAGACTTTATGCTGAAACAGAAGGAAGAGGGTGTCAAAAGGAGACTCAAGGGATTTGTGATGCTCGAAAGAGGTATTCCAAGACAACATTATGAAGTTGTAAATTCAAAGGGAGAACTGATAGGGGAGGTAACATCCGGCACAATGTCGCCAATGATGAAACAGGGAATCGGAATGGCATACCTTAATAAAGGGTACTGGAAAACAGGTACTGAGATATATATCAGGATAAGAAATAAAGATCTTAAAGCTGAGATTGTTGAAATGCCAATATTTAGGAAAGATGTGACATATGGCGCGGATTTGTAAAAGAAAACTTGAAACGTGTGTCTCACCGTCATTATTTGAACCTGAATGTCATACAGATTCAATAGTCGTAATTATTGATGTCTTAAGAGCTTCCTCCTCAATCTGTACCGCATTCGCCAATGGAGCATCAGAAATTATTCCGGTAGCAGAAGTTGCAGAGGCAAGGGAATACAAATCAAAAGGTTACCTCGTCGCTGCCGAGCGTGATGGATATGTTCTCGATTTTGCTGATTTTGGTAATTCGCCTTTCAATTTTACGTCCGACAAAGTAAGAGGCAAAACAATAGTATACAGCACCACTAACGGAACAGCTATTATTAACCTGGCATCATCATCGTACAAAAATGTTATCGGATCATTTCTCAATCTGAGTGTGCTAACAAGCTGGCTTGTATCACAGAACAAAGATGTGCTTTTATTCTGCGCCGGTTGGAAGAAGAGATTCAATCTGGAAGACACATTATGTGCAGGTGCATTTGCGGAAGGATTGCTTAAAAGCGGTAATTATACAACAATTTGTGATTCAACACATGCTGCCTTAGATCTCTGGTCTCTGGCATCCCCCGACCTTTTCGGCTACATTCAGAAGGCTGCCCAGCCAAATCGTCTGAGAGATAAAAACCTTGATGACTGTATTCAGTATTGTCTCACACCCGATGTTACATCCGTAATCCCCGTGATGAAAAACGGAAGACTGATTCCGTCGATTTCTACACATGATGAGCATTAATTTTTTGAAGATAAAACCGTAACGAAGCCTGTTTCTCTTGAATAATTATATATTTTTACCAATAATTTTTAACCGGAATATTTCAGTATAAATCATAATACATCCGCTATGAAAAAACACAATTTTTATGCAGGTCCTTCAATTCTTCCTCAATACACAATTGATAAGACTATAGAAGGAATAAAAGAATTTGCCGGTACTGGCTTATCTCTGCTTGAGATCTCTCATCGTAGTAAGGAATTCGTTGCCTGCATAAACGACACAATGTCACTTTTTAAAGAGTTACTCGATATACCTGCAGGATACAAAGTATTATTTCTTGGCGGCGGGGCCAGCATGCAATTTGCAATGGTTCCAATGAATTTATTGAATAAAAAAGCAGGGTACATGAATACTGGTGAGTGGGCTGGGAAGGCACTTAAGGAAGCCAGACTTTTTGGTGAGGTCATTGAAGTAGCCTCTTCCAAAGACAAACTTTTTAATTTTATTCCCAAAAAATATTCTGTTCCCGCTGATGCAGATTATTTTCATATCACAACAAATAATACAATTTACGGAACCGAACTGAAAAAAGATATTGATGTCAAAGTCCCACTTGTTGCGGATATGTCGTCGGATATTTTCAGCAGACCAGTGGATGTTTCAAAATATTCCCTTATATATGGCGGAGCACAGAAAAATCTGGCCCCTGCTGGTCTTACATTTGTTATTGTTAAGGAAGATATCCTTGGGAAAGTTTCACGACCAATCCCTTCAATGCTCGATTATCGTGTTCATATTAAAGGTGAATCGATGTTCAACACTCCTCCGGTATTTGCTATTTTTGCTGCGCAGCAGACCCTTACATGGCTGAAAAATCTTGGTGGGGTAAAAGCTATTCAAAAGAAAAATATTGAAAAAGCTACGATCCTCTACGACGAAATTGAAAGGAATAAATTATTCATGTCTACCATTGCAGATCCTGAAGACAGATCTCTTATGAATATCTGTTTTGTAATGACTCCTGAATATAAGGAATTGGAAAAACCATTTGCCGATTTTGCGAAATCAAAAGGCATGCTGGGTATTGAAGGACATCGCTCAGTGGGTGGTTTCCGTGCTTCTACTTATAATGCACTGGCAAAGGAAAGTGTTGAAGCTCTTGTTAGCGCAATGAAAGAATTTGAATCAAAAAATTAGTGTTACATTTCAACTAAACTCCTGACAATGAAAGTACTTGTAGCTACAGAAAAAGCATTTGCTCCTGTTGCAGTAAATCAGATCCGCACTGTAACTGAAGCAGCAGGTTATGAGCTTTCGTTACTCGAAAGATACACCGATAAATCAGATTTGCTAAAAGCAGTTGCTGATGCTGATGCACTGATCGTCAGGAGCGATATGGTTACTGAGGAAGTGCTACGGGCAGCCAAAAAACTAAAGATAGTTGTCAGGGCAGGAGCGGGGTATGATAACCTCGATCTGCCAGCATGCACAGCGCATAATGTTGTGGCAATGACTACCCCCGGACAAAACTCCAATGCTGTAGCTGAGCTTGTATTTGCGCTTATGCTTTACCAGACCAGAGGCGGTTTCAACGGAAAATCCGGAACAGAACTGAGAAGAAAAACTTTTGGAATACATGCCTTTGGAAATGTAGGACGGCATGTCGCTGAGATTGCACGCGGCTTCGGAATGATAGTGTACACTTTCGATCCTTTTGTTATTGAGAAAGATATTAAGAAATATGGAGTCAGTGCAATTTTATCTGTTGAAGAACTGTATGCAAAATGTCAGTACATATCATTGCACATGCCATTGAATGAAAAGACAAAGGGATCAATAGGCTATGATCAGTTGAAAAATATGCCAAGAGGTGCTGTTCTGATAAATACCGCAAGGAAAGAAGTTATTGATGAAGAAGCGCTTCTGAAAATTTTCGATGAACGACCCGATTTCAAGTACTTAAGTGATGTAGCACCTGATTGTAAAGCTGTTTTTGAAGAGAAGTATAAAGGACGTTTTATATTTACAGAGAAGAAAATGGGAGCAAATACCGAGGAAGCGAATATTAATGCCTGTCTTGCAGCTGCCCGCCAGATTGTCGATTATTTCAATACCGGCAACGATAAGTACAGAGTAAACAATTAGCACTTAAAATATAACAATTCTATGGCAGTTATTAAACCTTTCAGGGGCTTAAGGCCACCGCGTGCACTTGCAAAAGATCTTGCATGCCTGCCTTACGATGTTATGAATACTGAAGAGGCCCTGAGGATGGCAAAAGGCAAAAATTGCTCTCTGCTTCATATTACAAGGTCGGAAATTGACCTACCGGCCGAAACAGATACTCATTCCGAAGAGGTATATCGCAAATCGGCTGAAAATTTTGAGAAATGGCAGAAGGCAGGATGGCTGGTTCAGGATCAAAAACCATGCTATTACATTTATGCTCAAACTATGAAGGAGCGCAGACAAATTGGAATAGTTGGATGTGCCTCGGTAGACGATTACCTGTGTGGGGTAATTAAAAAGCATGAACTGACCCGCCCCGATAAAGAGCAGGACAGAATGATCCATGTACGTGTCAATAATGCAAACATAGAGCCTGTGTTCTTTGCTTATCCTCCTGTAAAAGAGATTGATGATATTGTTAATTTTATTGTCAAAAATGAGAAACCCGAGTATGATTTTGTTGCGGAAGATGGTTTCGGTCATCAATTTTGGGTGATCAAAAAATCTGAAACAAATGCACTCATTGAAAAGTTATTTTCTGAAAAGGTTCCATTTACTTACGTCGCCGATGGGCACCACCGAACAGCTGCAGCTGCCCTCGTTGGAAAAGAAAAACGTGAAAATAATCCAAAACATAATGGAACAGAGGAATATAACTTTTTCCTGGCCGTGCATTTTCCCTCTGATCAGTTGGAGATTATAGATTATAACAGGACAATAAAGGATTTGAATGGACTAACTCCTGCAGAGTTTTTATCCAGGATGGAAAGCAGTTTTATAATTGTGGAAAAAGGAAAAACATACAAACCCAGGAAGCTTCATAATTTCGGGATGTACCTTGAAAATAAATGGTATAGTCTTACTGCAAAACCAGGGACCTATGACAACAATGATCCGATAGGAGTACTGGATGTTACAATACTTACATCACGGATACTCAGTCCTATACTCGACATTCAGGATTTACGAAGATCTAAGAGAATTGATTTTATTGGAGGTATTCGCGGTCTGAAGGAGCTTAAGAAACGAGTTGATACCGGAGAAATGAAAGTTGCTTTTGCTCTTTACCCGGTTTCCATGAAACAGCTCATAACAATTTCAGATACAGGAAACATAATGCCACCCAAGTCTACCTGGTTTGAACCGAAATTAAGAAGCGGACTTGTTATCCATCTTCTTGATTAAGATCCGGTGATCATTTTCGTGCAGCAAAATAAATTACTTCTGACACATTGTATCAGGTGTGAATCTCTCCAAATTTCGTAAATTTATGTTTTAAAATCTGCTGATTATGACGAATATTGGAGAAAACCTTATCAATCTGAGAGAACAGATACCCGAATCTGTAAAGCTGATTGCAGTATCGAAGACTAAGCCGGTAAGCGATATTCTTGATGCTTACAATAACGGACAGAGGCGTTTCGGGGAGAACAGGGTGAAGGAATTGCTTTCAAAAAAAGATCTTCTCCCGGCTGATATTGAATGGCATTTCATAGGTCATCTTCAAAGCAATAAAGTAAAATCGGTAATTCCTTTTGTAAGCATGATTCATTCAGTAGATTCTTTCGGATTATTGACTGAAATAAATAGTGAGGCTCATAAAATAAATAAGATTGTTAATTGCCTGCTGCAGATCCATATTGCTGCTGAAGAAACAAAATACGGATTTTCATTGAAAGAAGTGATGAATGACCTGCAAACAAATGATATGTCACAATCGCGAAATGTCAGAATATGCGGGGTAATGGGAATGGCTACATATACGTCAGACAGAACACAATTGAGCACGGAGTTTAGTTATCTCAGGGAATGTTTCGATGAACTTAAATGCAACCACTTTATCACAGCCAATTATTTTAAGGAAATATCAATGGGTATGTCTGGTGATTTTGAAATTGCAGTCAGAGAAGGATCCACAATGGTAAGAATCGGAAGTTTAATTTTTGGTGAACGATAATCTGATCTTTAAGCGTTATATATGGAAAACCTGAAAACGAGGTATCTTGGACTATCATTAACCAGTCCCCTCATAGTCAGCAGCAGCAGACTGACCTCAACAATTGGAAATCTTAAGGAAGCTGAAAATAATGGTGCAGGGGCGGTCGTTCTCAAGTCGCTTTTTGAAGAACAGATCATACATCACATCAATAATGTAACAACGGCATTAGGTTTTCCTGAAGCTGACGACTATATATCCTATTATTCCAAATCTCATTCTGTTGATGAGTATCTCGACCTGATCAGGTCAGCAAAAATGTCTCTTAATATTCCGGTTATAGCCAGTATAAACTGTTTCTCCTCAAAAGGATGGATTGACTTTGCCGGCAATATTGCTGAAGCCGGAGCTGATGCTCTTGAAATAAACGTCTTCTTTTTGCCGCTCGACAGAAAAAAATCTGCAGAAGATTCTGAAAAAATTTATCTTGAACTGATCGAAAAGCTTAAAGCAAAAATTAAAATCCCCATTGCACTCAAAATCGGATACCGCTTTTCGAATATCCTTTATATTATTGACCAGTTCTTTATGCGTGGTGTGGAAGGAGTTGTTTTGTTTAACCGTTTCTATGAACCCGATATTGATATAAAGAAAATGGCAATTGTTCCTGCTTCAATTTTCAGTAACGAAAGTGAAAGACGAAACGTTCTCAGATGGATCGCAATGACAAGCGCTCAGAATATTGATATTGATATTTCAGCATCTACGGGAGTTCATTCCGGCGAAGATGCGATACGGTATATCCTTGCAGGTGCAGACACGGTGCAGGTTTGTTCTGTATTATACGAGAAAGGATTTTCATATCTAACCACTATGAACCATACCATTTCTGACTGGATGACTGAAAAATCCTTTAAGAGCACTGATGAGTTCAGAGGCAAACTAAATCTGAATAATTACGAAATGCCCGTTGTATTTGAGAGGACACAGTTTATGAAGTATTTCTCAACTGAAGATTAGGGCGCTCAATAATTATTTATCTTTCCAGTATCAGCAGCAACTCTGCTTTAAGGGTCTTAATGTCGTCGGGAATCTCAGATGAGCTGTCTTCAATAAGTTTTATTACTTCATCTTTCCGTTCCCTGCTTAGATCAGTAACAGATTCTTCAATAACTGTAAGACATTCTATAGCAGTTATATAATCACTCTTTACAAAGGTTTTTGCAAGGTCCATAGCAAATTCGGAATAATTTAATCCCGACTGCCAGCATGAAGAAACGAGCATGCTGATAGTATCAGGTTTCAATGGTTTTGCGATTTCATTAATTACCTCCTGGCAGACTGTCGGGTCTTTCAAATCATTTAAAAAACCTGAGATGCTGTTTCTGATTGAATGTTCTTCGGTTTTATCAAAATATGCAGTCAAAAGGCCTATAGCTCCTTCAAATGGGTTTTCAAGGCGGAGCTCCTCAATGCTTTCCGTAATGATCGGGCTATTGTTTTTGTTTAGTATTGCCGATAATTCCTTTAACCTGACGTCAGATCTAATCATTTTTAATTATTTGAAACAAAGTTAGAAATCCCACCTAATTAAGTGGGGCAGTTTTTGAAAAATAAAAATATTATATTAATTTAGTCGGGAAATAGGTTTGACAATTAAATATTTATATCATGAATAGAAAGTGTGGAATTTGTTCAAAAATTCTGGTGTTAGTCTTAATATTTGTCGGAGTGCTTACAGGCTGTAGATCCGGAGGCACAAAAGCTCCTGCGGAAGAAGTTACTGCTGAAGCTGTGGCAAAAGACAATACAGCAATTGTTGATGACATTAAAAAGGCTGAAAAGATCTTTAACGCACTACCGTCACCACTCGAATCAGCCATGCTTATTAAGTCTGCCGGAGCCAGATTTGATGCCTCATTACTTAATCCGGTTGGAAACAGCAACAACTATGTGACAAACAAAAGTATGGCACTGAATCTTGGTATATATACCTGCGATCTGAGCTTTGCCAGTCTTTACGAACAGACACAACTTATTATTGATTATATGAATGCAGCCAAAAAAATGGCTGATGGTTTAGGTATTCTGAAAGCAATTGAACAAACAACAATTGACAAACTTGAAGAGAATATCAACAACAGCGAGGTGATAATGGAAATTGTGAGTGAAACTTTCATGAATTCCAACTCTTATCTCTCTGATAATGGTCAGCCTGCTATAGCAGCAATGGTGCTAGTGGGAGGTTGGTTTGAGGGCCTCTATATTTCAACTCAGCTGGTTGATATGAAAGATTTTAATGGTAATAAACTGGTTGGCAGAATTATTGATCAGAAACTTTCAATCGATATACTTCTTAATTTACTGGAGAGCAGCAAAGGGAATCCTGCAGTTGATGATTTGATTGTACAGGTTAAAAAGCTGAAAGTAGTCTTTGATAAGATCACTATAACAACTTCAAAAATCAGACCCGAAATTGATAAAGAATCAAATACTACTATTCTAAAGTCACAAGTTAAAACAGACATGACTCCGGAAGTATTTAAAGAACTCTCCAGCACAGTGGCTGAGATAAGAAAGACATTTGTAAATAACTAAGCCAATGAGAATACCTAAAATCATCCCGATACTGACTTTACTCTTGTTAACATTTTCGCTTTCAGTAAATGGTCAGTGCAAAGCATTTGCCAAAAAAGTTTGTATCCCTGAGCTTGGAGCTTACACCCATGATGGTAATTATCACGCAGCCATTCTTGTGGAAGGCGAGGAAGCAGAATTATATAAGACATTTTATTCCGACATGGAGTACCGGGTTGCTATATGCGGTGACGAGAAACTTCCTGAAGTGGAGTTTCGTGTACTCGATGCAAATAAAAATGTGCTCTATTCAAATAAGGATGCAAATTATGCCAGAACGTGGGACTTTAAGCTTCAGTCGAGTCAGCAGCTTAAACTGGTTGTAAAGGTAAATTCATTTAACAAATCTGGTGAAGTTCCGGCAAGCGGCTGCGTTGCCATAATGTTCGGATTCAAAATAAAAAAGTAAGAGAATAATTTTTAAAAACAGATAGGGACATTGCATGCAGTGTCCCTGTCGTATTTTATAACATGTTCAATTTTGGAGCCAGGTATTTGCCTGTATATGATTCGCCGCACCGCGCCAGATCCTCAGGCTTTCCTTCAAAAACTAAATACCCTCCTTTTTCGCCGCCTTCTGGCCCAAGATCGATTACCCAATCTGAACACTTAATCACTTCCTGGTTATGCTCAATCAGAATGACTGAATGTCCGTGATCAACCAGTGCATTTATAGATTTCAGAAGTTTGGTGATATCATGAAAATGCAACCCTGTTGTAGGTTCATCGAAAATAAACAATATATGGCCGTTTCCCCGTTCCTGACTAAGAAAATATGCCAACTTCACTCTCTGACTCTCACCACCCGAAAGCGTGCTTGACGATTGTCCCATCTTTATATATCCCAGTCCTACATCTGAAAGCGGTTTCAGCTTCTCAATGATTCTTTTCTCATTCTTTCCGGGGTGTGAGTTGAAAAAATCTGTTGCTTCATCTATTGTCATCTCCAGCATGTCGTAGATGTTCTTACCGTAATATCTGATATCAAGAATTTCTTTCTTAAATCTCATGCCTTTACAACTCTCGCATGTCAGCTCAACATCAGCCATAAACTGCATCTCAACCCTGATAATTCCCTCCCCCTGACATTCTTCGCATCTACCGCCTTCTATATTGAATGAAAAGTGCGATGCCTTATAATTATTCTGTACTGAGCCCTGAAGCTCAGAATAAAGTTTACGAATCTCATCATAAGCTTTCAGATAGGTTACCGGATTTGATCTGCTCGACCGACCTATCGGGTTCTGATCAACAAGCTCTATGCCTGTCAGTCCGGAAATATCGCCTGATACATCCTTGTAATGGCCAGGTTTCAAGTTTGTTCCGTTGATCTTATCAGATAATACTTTGAATAGAATATCTGAAACAAGACTCGATTTTCCCGATCCGCTTACCCCGGTAACGGCTGTTATTGTATGCAGCGGGAATTTGATGTCGATAGATTTGAGATTGTTTTCACGTGCTCCCTTTATCTGAATGTAGCTATTCCATTTCCTTCGGGTCTTTGGTACAGGCACAACAAGTCTGCCGCTCAGATACCCTGCCGTTAATGATTTGTTTGATGTAGACAGATCCAGTCCGCCCTGGTAAACAAGTTCTCCTCCTAATCTGCCTGCTTCCGGACCCATGTCTATTATCTGATCGGCTGCCCTGATGATTTCTTCTTCATGTTCAACCACCAGAACCGAATTTCCAAGATCGCGAAGCTCTTTCAGCACTTTTATAAGAAGATTAGTATCGCGTGGATGGAGCCCGATGCTCGGCTCATCAAGAATGTACATTGAACCTACCAGATTGCTCCCAAGAGATGTAGATAAGTTTATTCTCTGTGATTCTCCACCCGAAAGTGTGGCTGACATTCTATCAAGTGTTAGGTAGGAGAGTCCTACTTCAATAAGAAACTTAATTCGTACTGAGATCTCTTTTATGAGACGTTCTGCAACAATGGTATCACTTTCGTTTAATTCGAGGGCTGAAAAAACTTCATATAACTCATCAACAGGCAGTGAAACAAGCTCTTGTATTGTTTTCCCTAAGATCTTTACATAACCGGCTTCCTTACGCAACCTCGAACCTTTGCATTCAGGGCAAACCGTCTTGCCCCTGTAACGGCTCAGGAGTACTCTGTATTGAATTTTGTATTTTTTTTCTTCCAGATGTTGGAAGAACCTGTCGATACCATAAAAATACTTGTTACCCTTCCAAAGAAGTTCTTTCTGTGCTGGTGTAAGCTGATAAATTGGTTTATGTATCGGGAAGTCGAATAGTCCTGCATTTTCAACGAGCCGCTCTTTCCATGCTTTCATCGAGTCACCCTTCCAGCATACGATTGCCTCTTCATATACCGAAAGATTCTGATCGGGGATTACAAGGTTTTCATCAATCCCTATTATTTTACCATAACCTTCACATACTGGACAAGCTCCTAAAGGATTGTTGAAACTGAACAGATACTCGTTGGGTTCTTCAAAAAGTATTCCATCTTCCTCAAATATATTGGAGAAATATTCCCTTGTCACTCTGTTATCACCATGGATGACCACCTGACAATACCCTTTACCTGTTTGTATTGCTGTTTGTGCAGAATCGGCTGCCCTGCTCAGACTATCAGCTGAATGATCGATTATCAGCCTGTCGATAACGATATTTATTTGTTGACCTGGTTTAAATTCCTTCAGGGATTTTAATTCATCTATCTTAATCAGCACTCCATCCACTTCAATTCTTGTGAATCCCTGTTTTTCAAGAAATGAAAAATATTCCTTAATACTGCTATTCTGAGGTATTACAGCAGGAGACGTAATAGTTGCTTTAGTTCCGTCGCTAAGTTCTTTAAGATGATTAATAATATCATCAACACTGTGTTTTTTTACTTCCTTTCCGGAAACCGGTGAATAGGTACGGCCAATCCTGGCGTAAAAGAGTCTCAGATAATCGTATATTTCTGTTGATGTACCAACTGTCGACCGGGGATTTCTTGAATTTACCTTCTGTTGAATTGCAATGGCAGGAGGGATGCCGTTTATAAAGTCTACATCAGGTTTATTCATTCTCCCGAGGAACTGTCTGGCATAAGAAGAAAGGCTTTCTACATACCTGCGTTGTCCTTCTGCATAAATAGTGTCAAATGCCAGGGACGACTTACCGGAACCTGAAACTCCCGTAATAACAATAAGCTTATTCCGGGGAATATTAAGACTTATATTTTTTAGATTATGTACCCGTGCCCCTTTGATTTCAATGCAATCATGCATAAAAGATTCTTTCTAAATAACGTTAAACTTTCAATAAACCGCAAAAGTAATACATTCAGATTAAAAAAAATGTTTTCTTTGCATCTGAATGAATACTTACTAAACTAAGACTGCCTATAGAAAAATCTCTACTCGATTTAAATTAAAGAGTGAGCTATGAGTAAATTAATTTCCGATTATGAACTGATTCTTAAGTTTATAAAAGGTGAGCAGTCATGTTTTGATAAACTAATCCACCGCCACAAAAACAAAGTATTCGCTTATATAAATCTTTATATACGCGATCTTGCTCTTGCCGAAGATATCTTTCAGGATACTTTTCTGAAAGTAATTCAGTCGGTGAAGTCAGGTAAATACGCCGATAACGGAAAGTTTATATCGTGGGTAATGCGCATAGCCCATAACCTTATAATAGACCATTTTCGAAGAATTAAACAGATGAATACCATCTCTAATGACAACTATGAGTCAGATCTGTTCAATTCCAAAGCATTTGCAGAAGACAATGTAGAGGACGATATGATCAAACGACAGATTCAAAAAGATGTCAGAAAAATGATCAGTCAGTTACCTGATGATCAGAGAGAAGTTGTAATCTTGCGACATTATGCCGGATTGAGTTTTAAGGAAATCGCTGATATCACCGATGTGAGTATAAATACAGCCCTCGGCAGGATGAGATATGCCCTGATAAATATGAGGAGGATAATGATTGAGAATAAAATCTGTCTCACAGTAAACTAAACACAAAACAGGCGATTTTGTCATTTTTTAAAAATATTCTTAAATAATAACAATAATAGGTAATCCGGGGCCGTTTTTAGATAAATGAAAACATGAAGCCTATGGATTTAATATCTACTCCTCCTTTTATTACTTACACCGAAATCAAAGTTGAAAAGATCGACCTCTTTGAAGATGCTTACGGTCAAAACTCCGAATTCAGTGATGTAATAAACCTCCTCCACCTCTTGAAAACAGTGCCAGGCAGGTGTATGACAAGAAACCTGAAAATAAAAATCAGGAAAGAAGCTTAAAAGTTTAAAAAAACAGAATATTATTTCTGTGTTTTTTTTGTTTCGATGAATTTCGCAGCAAAAATGACCAGATTGAATATATCCTTGATCAGGCTCTTCGAAAATCAGGTTTGATTAATGAAATAAACGGAATGGCAGGCAGCAATGCCTGCCGTTTCTGTTCTTAACCTGCTGGTTCCCAGGTGGACGGGGATAAATCCCATCCTTACAGCTGATTCAATTTCTTCACGACTGAAATCGCCTTCAGGTCCGATCAGCAATGTGGCATCCTTGTTTTTTGAATATACTTCCGAAATACTTTGCCTGGGTAATCTATTGTCGCAATGGGCGATCATTCTTATTCCGGTTGCCTGTTCTGTGATAAATTCCATGAAACCGCATGGTTCATTGAGAATGGGCTTTATGGCTTTCAGTGATTGTTTCATGGCTGAGATTATCAGATTGTTTACCCTTTCAGTTTTTATTCC
>JBBRSO010000016.1:0-40419 GCA_038245405.1 Bacteroidales bacterium | reverse complement strand
GCTGCTTGGGGCGTGAGCTGGGGCTGAGAGCTCGGCTGATTCGGACGAGGAATGTGTAGGGCAAAGTAAGCCTGCTTCAGGGCTACAGAAATTTCAAACGTATAGACTTCAAAATTGTACCTGAGAATATACGCTATCAGGAATGAAGAGAATACAGTACCTGAATCAATAAGAAACACTAACCAGCGTGGAAGAGAGTGATTTTTAAAAACCTTTATTACTTTTTCCTTAAATGCTTCTATCATATTGTGTGCAGAAATACAAATCTACAAAATTTGATCTTTATAGCTGACTAAATATCTTATTTATATCCGTCCTGAGTAAAGATCAGGATAATAGTTTATTGGTTTAAAATGAAAATCTGTTGTGGAATTCTTAAAGCTTACGCACCGTCAGTCACACGACTGAAACCTGTATATGCCTGACTATATAAGTTATAGATATCGTTTGTAACAAACGTTACAAATTTTTCCAATACCATTTTACAGCCTCTTTAAGACCTTGCTCGACATTAAATGTCGGTGAATAATGAAGAAGGTTTTTTGCTTTCTCTATAGAAGCCAGAGAATGCGGGATATCCCCTGCTCTGGCAGGTCCGTAAATCGGAACAATTTCCTTAATATCCTTATCGGTTTCAGCAGCCAGGTTACGTATAATGAAGAATAATTGATTCAAAGTAGTCCTTTCTCCATGTGCAACATTATAAACCTGGTTGAGAGCATTTTTATCTTCCGCTACAGATGCAAGATGATTTGCCTGAACAACATTATCAATATATGTAAAATCGCGCGAAACAGTTCCATCACCGTTTATCAGAGGCACTTCGTGTTTCATAAGCATTTTCATAAACTTTGGAATAACTGCTGCATAAGCCCCATCCGGATCCTGGCATCTTCCAAAAACATTAAAATATCGCAGACCGATAACATCTATAGCATATAAAGATGCAAAATTACCGGCATACAATTCATCAACATACTTTGTTATTGCATAAGGAGATAATGGATTTCCGATCTTATTTTCAACCTTTGGCAGATCAGGCTGATCACCGTATGTGGAAGAGCTTGCAGCGTAAATAAATCGGTTTATTCCTGCTTCCTTTGCCGCAAACAGCATTTTAACAAAACCGCCTATATTAACATCTGTTGTAGTTACAGGGTCCTTTATCGAACGGGGAACTGAACCCAGTGCGGCCTGATGAAAAACAATATCAATGTTATGCACAGCTTTTAGACAATCATCGTAATTACGTATATCGCCTTCGATTAATTTAAATTTGGGGTTATTGACAAACTGTTTCAAGTTTTCTCTTTTACCTGTAGAAAAGTTATCAAGACAAACAACAGTGTTTCCTGAAAGCAAAAAAGATTCTACAAGATTCGAGCCGATAAAACCTGCCCCACCAGTAACCAACACTCTCTTATCCTTCAAGATTCGTTCCATCCGCAATTTAAAAAAGCAATATTACAAATTTTAACATAAATTAAGGAATAAATACTATTCTTTTTCGAACATAAGGAGTATTTCATTCAAAATAAATTCCGAAGTTCTTCCATCACCATAAAAACCGGGATATTCAAACTCTGTGGGAATATCCATGAAGTACATGAATTCTTTTCTAATATGTTCCACATCAGCGCCTACCAGCTTTGCCGTTCCATTATTCACAAGCTCAATCCACTCTGTTTCATTTCTGAGAACAAGACATGGTTTTTTAAAGAAATGTGACTCTTTCTGTACACCGCCTGAATCTGTTATTATCATCCTGCAATTTTTCTCAAGGAGTATCATTTCAAGGAATGAAACCGGAGGTATAATCTTAACATGAGAACATGCCATCAGATCATCGTAGAGAGCCTTAATTTTTGTCTTAAGGGTAATGATTGTACGTGGGTGTAATGGCATTACCAAAACAATATCTTTACTTTCGGCAAGGTCCTTAAGAGTTACTAAAATATTGCTCAGCAGATTAATATCATCTGTATTACTGTCCCTGTGTATCGTAACAAGTATATACTGATTCCTGACAACAGACAGAGTCTGAAGAAAGTCGGCTTTTTTCTTCTCAGCGAGACCTGCAAAAAATAATGTATTGTCGTACATAATGTCACCCGTAAGGTAAATTTTCGGGTTGTTGATCGTATATGGCGGACTGTTCTCAGGTCTGAAGCTTTCTGCCATAAGATTTTTAAAGGCAGCATTTGTAGGTGCAAAAAGCAATGTTGAAGAATGATCGCTCATAATCCTGTTTAACTCTTCCGGCATTGTTTTATTAAATGATCTTAAGCCGGCTTCAATATGAATAACAGGAAAATGCAGTTTTGAAGCTGCCAGCGCACCTGCAAGCGTTGAATTTGTATCCCCGTAAAGGAGAACGCAATCAGGCTCTTCTTTCAGGAGTATTTCCTCTATACCTGTAATCATAAGTGATGTCTGACGCCCATGACCGGCAGACCCTACATTCAGATTATAGTGTGGCTTGTGAATCTCAAGCTCATCAAAAAATATATCAGAAAGCTCCTTATCATAATGCTGCCCGGTATGTACAATGATCTCATTGATGGAATTTGAGAAGTATTTACGTATTGCTCTGCTTATTGCAGATGCTTTTATAATTTGAGGTCGTGCACCTACAATATTAATAAGTTTAATTTCCGGCATTGATTGGTAGAAATTTTATCAGGCCCCAAATATAGCAAATAATTACTTCTTCAAGCTGCCCATAAACGAAAGGCATCTGATTTTTGATGCCTTTTTGTTCTATGGAAGAAATCCTATTTTGCATAATTTACCGCCCGTGTTTCTCGTATCACAGTAATTTTAATCTGTCCCGGATAAGTCATCTCATTCTGAATCTTGCGGGCAATTTCAAACGAGAGGTTTTCTGCCTCTTTGTCGGTGACTTTTTCAGCACCCACAATAACTCTTAATTCTCTACCTGCCTGTATGGCATAAGTTTTCGTTACGCCCGGATATTGAAGAGCCAGAGACTCAAGTTCCTTCAATCGTTTTATATAAGATTCCACTACTTCACGACGTGCTCCCGGGCGTGCTCCTGAAATTGCATCGCATACCTGTACTATAGGCGCGATCAATGTTGTCATTTCAGTCTCATCGTGATGTGATCCTATTGCATTACATATTTCAGGTTTCTCCTTGTATTTTTCAGCCATTTTCATTCCGAGAATTGCATGTGGCAATTCCGGCTCATCATCAGGAACTTTTCCAATATCGTGAAGCAGACCGGCACGCTTTGCAAGCTTCGCATTTAGTCCGAGCTCAGCAGCCATGATTGAACAAAGGTTTGCAACTTCACGTGAATGCATAAGGAGATTCTGACCGTATGACGAACGGTATTTCATTTTACCTATGAGACGGATGAGTTCAGGATGCAAACCATGTATCCCAAGGTCAATAGTTGTTCTCTTGCCAACTTCAAGTATTTCTTCTTCTACCTGTTTCCTGGTTTTTTCTACCATCTCTTCTATCCTGGCAGGATGAATTCTTCCGTCGGTAACTAGCTGATGCAATGCCAGACGTGCGACTTCCCTTCTGATTGGATCGAATGCGGAAAGCACAATAGCTTCAGGGGTATCATCAACAATAATTTCAACTCCGGTAGCGGCTTCGAGAGCACGTATATTACGGCCTTCACGACCAATGATTCTGCCTTTCATTTCATCCGATTCGATATGGAATACGGTTACTGCATTCTCAATGGCATTCTCAGCGGCAACTCTTTGTATAGTCTGAACAACGATTCTTTTGGCTTCTTTGTTTGCAGTCATTTTTGCTTCATCGAGGATCTCGTTAATGTAAGACATTGCTCCCGTTTTTGCTTCCTCTTTCAGTGATTCTATCAAGTGGTTTTTAGCCTCTTCAGCTGAAAATCCTGAAATCGCTTCAAGCTGTTCAACCTGCTGATGGTGAAGTTTTGCTACCTCCTCCGATTTCTTTTCTACAAGTTCGAGTTGGGATGTAAGGTTTGTACGAATGGCATCAGCTTCATTTTTTTTGCGCTGAGCCTCCTCAATTTTCTGTGATAATGTCTGCTCTTTCTGAGCTATTCGGTTTTCAGCCTGCCCAATCCTGCTGTTCTTTTCATTTATTACTTTTTCATGTTCTGTTTTTAGCTGAAGGAATCTTTCCTTGGCCTGAAGTATTTTCTCCTTCCTGATAACTTCAGCTTCAGCTTCAGCTTCGCTGATTATCTTCTGACTTTTATTCTTCAAGGCTAGCTGCCATACAAAGTATGAAGCTCCGAAACCTATCAGCAAGGCTGAGAAACTTAAAATTATTAAAAGCCCGTTAGTTATTGTCCCTATTATCAATGTCATCATCAATTTTTATTATTAATAAATGTAAAAAAAACCCGCAAAGTTCCTCCAGCTTTTATAAAACCCCATGTCTGAATGGCTGGAGCTACTAATCCAGTTTGAACGTCCACTGTTCCGCCAGAGGCGGAAACCCGACGAATCGGGATGAGGCCTGTCCTACCTGAACTAAGAGTTGCTCCAAAGTTTTAACTGTTGAGTTTCAAAAATGAATGAAGAAACAATGCGGGCAATTAATTAATATATTTTAAAGAACGCTTTTACTCTTTTTCTTCCAGAACCGAATCGATTTTTTCTATCAGTTCTCTCAATGAGTCGGAAAAATGATCCTTCTCAAGTTTTTCTTCTTCTTCCGTCAGTTTGATCACATACTGCAGTGATGCCATCGCCAGAAAATCCTGTACATCCTTATCAGTGTACCTTTGTTTGTACTGCAGCACCTTTTCATTGATCATCCTGGCTGCTTTCCTGATTTTCTCTTCATTCTCCCGTTCTACCTTCAATGGATAATACCTGTCTGCCACATTAACCCTGATCGAAAGCTTTTCATCCATCGCTATATCTTATCTGTTTAAAAGAGCAGCACACCTGTCTATCTCCCGCGCTAATTCAGTAATTTTTTTCTTTGCCTCATTAGCGTCATCACTCCCACCCATCAATGCTCCTGACAATTTAACCCGTTCGTACTTAATTTCAAGTTCGTTAATCTTTTCCTCTTTGTCGTGAAGCAATGTTTTCAAAACTTTGTTCTCACTTCTGAGATCCTCCACCTCACGCTTCAGATTGTTATATCGATCTAATAATTCATCCAGTTTTCTGTTTAATATAAGCAACTCTTCAAAACCCTGACCGGACATAATAAATTCTTTAGTACAAAATTAACATTGTTAATGATATTTTCAAAAATTTGATCGAAATACTTTGCCTGAATGAACCAGAAGTTTAGCTTTGCACGTTTGGTTTTTTAAAAATCTCAAAAATGCTACTACTACGTTTTTTTATTTTTAGTATATTGCTTTTCAGTAAGATAAATGATATCCCCAAAGATAGAACGATATTTATTTCACCTGTTAAGATACCTCAACTACTCTCAGCCAATTTTGGAGAACTGAGAGTTGATCACTTTCATTCAGGGCTCGACATAAAAACCCAGGGCGTTACAGGTAAAGAAGTTGTGTCAGCAGCTGATGGATATATATCGAGGATCGGAATATCACCAACCGGATTTGGAAACGCTTTGTACGTGACCCATCCATCGGGATACACTACTGTTTACGGACATCTTGAAAGATTTACACCGGAAATTGAAAGATATGTAAAAACCCAGCAATACGAAAAAAAAAGTTTCACTATCACTCTATTCCCCTCTAAAGAAGATTTCCCGGTCAAGCAGGGCGATCTGATAGCATATTCCGGAAATTCAGGAGGTTCAGGCGGACCACATCTTCATTTTGAAGTAAGAAAATCAGATTCGGAAAGGCCGGTTAATCCTTTATTGTTTGATTTTGAAATGGCTGACAATATTAAGCCGGTAATAGAAAAGCTTGTCATCTACCCTGTTACCAGACAATCTACTGTAAGTAATGAAAATACTGCAAAAAAGATAAACGTTACAGGAAGTAATGGTAATTACTCAATAACTCAAACAGAAGGAATATCAATCAGTGGTCTGACAGGTTTCGGAATAAAAGCATATGATCTCCTGAATGACAGCAACAATAAATGTGCTGTATACTCAATAGAGTTGACCATCGACAGTGTGTCGGTTTTTAATTACGTCATGGATGGCTTTGCTTTTGATGAGTCGCGCTTTGTTAACAGTCACATTGATTACGAGACTTTTATGAGAGAACATATCTATATTGAGAAAGTATATGTGCTGCCCAATGACAGACTTGGGACGTATAAATATGTTACAAACCGTGGATTGGTCAACTTTCATGACAATAAAACTCACCGGGCAGAGATCATTGTTACTGATGCGAATAAAAACAGGTCAGTCCTGAGGTTTAAACTAAAATCCTCAACAGAGAGTAACACCCCTTCTAAAGTAGTTAATGATGACATTAAGATAATGCCATACAACAAAATCAATAAATTTTCTGCTGAAAATTTGTCAGTTACCATACCTTTGGGTGCACTTTATGATACACTGTTCTTTTCTTATAAAAAAGAACCCGGCCTGATCTGGATGCTTTCCGACATTCACAATATTCACAACAAATATACTCCTGTGCAAAAGCCTTATACCATTTCGATTAAACCAACAACAATACCTGCAGGGAAAGAATCAAAAATGCTGATCATCCGCCTGTCAGACGACAAGAAGATAGCTGTAAACAGTAAATGGTCGGATGGTTTTCTCACAGGAGATGTCCTCTCCTTTGGTAAATTTTATGTGGGTATTGATACCGTTAAACCTGAAATAACACCAATTGGCTTTTCATCTGGTTCTGATCTTACTGGTAAAAAAGGAATAAAAGTCAGAATAACAGATCAATTGTCGGGAATTAAAGCATACGAAGGTTTGATTGACGGAAACTGGGCACTTTTTGAGTATGATCTGAAATATGATCTGTTAAGCTACAGTTTTGATGAATCAAAAATAAAAAAAGGTAACAGACATCAGCTTACGATTAAAGTAAGCGATAACAAGGAGAATTTAAGCATTTACAATTGCAACTTCAACTGGTAAGATTTTCATCCTGTTCTTTAAGTTGGACTGTTGCAAAGCAGATTCTTCATCATCTTACTATAAAAACGAAAATAATTGACTATCTTTGCACCCGAAACGGGAACAATACCCAGTGCTAAGTTGTTATCAATAAGTTCTGTTCGGTATTATTTGTACTCAGTGAGTTTACGATTAATAACAAATATCAGGGGTTCAGATAAACTGAACAGAAGATTACCGCTTAACTCTCAACATTTATATTGTTTAAGATACGGAAGTTTTTGCGGATGTTTCCTGTTCATAATGTTAAGTTAATAATAACAACAACTCTTTAAATAAATAATATGCAAGAAAAGAAACAAATCGTTTTTAAGACGCCAGATATAACCAGAATGCAGGAAGTAATAATAAACGACAGAACCAGGATCTACATTGCTTTAGGAGCCGATGCTGAAGAAGCAAGGACTCGCTATTGGGCAAGGCAGGATGCCAAAGGCAAGGTGCTTCTGACACCTAAAAAAGCTGCAGCCAGTTAATTCCGGAAAACTCTTCCAGAAATCTTTTAATAAATTTTTGAGGGATAAATACCCCGGTTAATCATTGTATTGATACTCTCAACAACGAATGGTTTGTCTTCCCTGTATGTGACGCCAAACCATCTTTCGTTGCTCATGAGTATCTTTATTTTGATCTCACCGCTTTTAACAAACCTGTCTATTGATGTAGGAATATCAAGCTCTGCTTTAGGGTCCATTCCGCTCTTGTTGATAAAGTTTTTAAATTCTTCACCCAGGAAAGTGTAACACGAAGGCTTAAATCCCCAGAGATTCATTGATACTACTTCATTACCGGAAAATTTCTGAAATTTGCCATCAGCTGTGGGAGCTTTTGCACCATCTGCTGTTTTTTCAATCTGTCGTGTCTCTACAATATTTTTAAGAAGGCCATCCTGCCCTACTCCACAGACTCCTCTGTTTACATGACCATGTTCTGATAAAGTGTTTCCCATCTTGTAACCTACAATGCAATAACAGTTAGGATCTTTGTCGTTTACAAGGAAATCATGAAGTATTTTAAATGACTCAACACCATAATAATCATCAGCATTTATGACACCGAAAGGCTCCTTAATCTTTTCTGAAGTAACAAGTATTGCATGGCTGGTTCCCCATGGCTTTTGCCTTTCAGGAGATACCTTAACCCCCTGAGGGAGATTTGTAATTTCCTGAAAAACATAATCAACCTCAATTTTACCTTTGAGCCGCTTTACAAAACGCTCTTTGACCTGTTCTTCGATATCGCGCCTTATAACAAAAACAATCTTTCCAAAGCCTGCACGTATCGCATCATAAATTGAATAGTCAATTATCGTTTCACCTGAAGGGCCAACTTCATCCAATTGTTTGTTACCTCCATAGCGTGTTCCCATTCCAGCTGCCAGAACTAATAGTGTTGGTTTCATAATGTTAAAGTTTTTGTTTTCACAATTATACAGAAAAATTTAATAATTTTTAGTGAAAATGGATCAAAAAAATCCATTAACTGCAAAGACGCTCGTTTTTCCAACCCGTCGCACAAAAATCATTTTACGAGCCTTGGGAAGTCAAAATTGATTTATATTTAGCCATGAATTTCAAATTAGAAATCTGTGTAGATAACATAGAATCCGCTATCACTGCTCAGGAGGCAGGCGCTGACAGAATAGAGCTTTGCGGTAATCTTCCGGAAGGAGGGACAACACCAGGGTTAGGAACTATTCGTGCAATAAGAGAAAATATATCAATCGGCCTGCATGTTATTATCAGGCCACGTGGGGGAGATTTTCTTTATACCCATGCAGAATATGACATCATGAGACGTGATATTTATATCTGTGGAGAAAATGGTGTCGACGGTATTGTCGTTGGGATACTGCTACCTGATGGAAGTATAGATATTGATAGGACTGCAAGACTTATTGAAATGGCACGGCCAATGGCTTCTACATTTCACAGAGCATTTGATCTGAACTCTGATCCACTAACAGGAGTTGAAGCTGTAATATCGTCAGGAGCAGACAGATTGCTAACCTCTGGTCAGATGAATAAAGCAGAGCAGGGACTGAAGCTTATAAGACAACTTGTAGAAATATCGGGCGACAGACTAATAATCATGCCAGGATCGGGCATCAACGAATCAAATATCGCCACTATCGCCCTTAGTACGAAAGCCACCGAGTTTCACCTGACAGGAAGAAAGGCAATTGACAGCGGTATGAACTTCAGGAGAAACGATGTCTTTTTGGGAGGAACTCCCGACATACAGGAATTTACAAGGAAAGTGGCTGATGGTGAAATAATAAGAAGCATTATAAGTAAACTCAAATTGATCTGAAAAATTTTCTTTGAAATTTTCTACGTGTTGTTACCTTTGTAGAGCTGGAACTCGTAAATCAGAAGACGGAAGATTGAAATACAAGAACTACTTCGGATTCACGACTTCCGACTTCCAGCCTTTAAATTACATACTAAATTAGTCTTTATGAAAAAACTATCTGTTTTAATACTGCTTTTATTTTTCTCATATTTATCAACTGAGCAGAATACAAATGCCTGTACAAACTTTATTATCACTAAGGGCGCTTCAAAGGACGGATCAGTAATGATCACATATTCAGCCGATTCTCATGTGCTCTATGGAGAATTGTATTTCTGGCCTGCCAAAAACTGGCCTGCAGGTACAATGGTAAATGTTTATGAATGGGACACAGGTAAATTCCTGGGTAAAATTCCACAGAAATCACACACATACTCGGTGGTTGGAAATATGAATCAGCACCAGCTGTCAATTGGGGAAACCACTTTTGGTGGTCGACCCGGACTTGAAGATTCAACAGCTATTGTTGACTACGGATCAATGATTTATATGACCCTTCAAAGGGCAAAAAATGCCAGAGAAGCAATTGCCACATTCTCTCAGCTGGTAACCGATTATGGTTACAGAAGTGAGGGTGAATCGTTCTCAATAGCCGACGCTAATGAGGCATGGATACTGGAACTGATAGCGAAAGGTCCAGGTAAAAAAGGTGCAGTATGGGTCGCCCGTAGAATTCCCGATGGCTATATCAGCGGACATGCAAATCATCCAAGGATTACACAATTCCCTCTTGCCGACGGAGTTAAATCTATTACATCTAAGCAACTTGACAAGATTAATAATCCTGAAATAGAAACTGTATATGCCTATGATGTTATTGATGTAGCACGGAGTTTTGGGTGGTACAGCGGTGAAGATAAGGATTTCAGCTTTAGCGACACATACGCTCCTATTGATTTCTCAGGTGCACGATTCTGTGAAGCCAGGGTATGGTCAGGTTTCAATATGGTGAACAACCAGATGGGACAGTATCTTGATTATGCGATGGGTGAAAATCTTAAAAACAGGATGCCTTTGTGGATTAAACCCGATCAGAAACTTGAAGTAAAAGATATCTCAAGGATGATGAGGAACTATTATCAGGGTACTCCAATGGATATGACAAAGGATCCAGGTGCTGGGCCTTACGGAAGTACTGTAAGATGGAGACCTTTGGAATGGAATGTTGATGGAGTAAAATATTTTAATGAAAGGGCCATATCAACACAGCAGACCGGTTTCTCATTTATAGCACAGAGCAGATCATGGCTGCCTGATCCTGTTGGAGGTATCAACTGGTTTGGGGTTGATGATACATTCTATACGGTTTATTCTCCCATGTATTGCGGAATTACCAAGGTATCAGAAACTTTTGCAGTAGGAAACGGCGATATCATGAAATATAGCGACAATGCTGCATTCTGGGTGTTTAACCAGGTTTCAAACTTTGCATACACAAGAACCAGGCTCATAAACCCTGATATTATCAAAAAACAATCAGAGCTGGAGGAGAATTACACAAAGGAAACAATCGGCGTAGACAAAACTGCTGAAGCACTTTATAAAAAGAACCCCGCTGAAGCAATAAAATACTTAACTGATTACTCAGTAAAAACCGGCAATAATACGGTTAAAGCATGGAAAAATCTTTATGCGTTCCTTTTCACAAAATATGTCGATGGGAACGTAAAAGAAGAGCTACCTGTGCCAAAGGGAAATAAGTTCGAGCCTCCCAAAGTTACACAGCCAGGCTATGGTGAAGAATGGGACAGGCTTATAGTGAAGGCTACGGGTGATAAGTTTAAGGAAAAGTAAGAGCGGGGTGCGGGGTGCAGGGCGCAGGATAACCAGGAACCGGGAACCGGGAACCAGCAACTAGTATCAAAATCTTTTTACCATAGATTGTTTTATATATTTTTTATTCGTAAGTTTGCGACCGGATTTTTGAAACCAACTGAGCATACAAAATACTTTGTGAGATGAATTTAATGAATGTTATAGAGAAAGAATTTGCGGTAAAAAATGATTTTCCGAAATTCGGAGCTGGCGATACTGTTACCGTGCATTATAAAATTAAAGAAGGTAATAAGGAGAGAATCCAGCAGTACCGCGGTGTTGTAATTCAGAGAAGCGGAGAGAAACATACCGAAACCTTTACAGTAAGGAAAATGTCGGGAAATATAGGTGTTGAAAGAATTTTCCCTATTGCTTCACCCTTTATTGATAAGATTGAAGTAAATAAACATGGTAAAGTACGCAGGGCAAGAATCTTCTACCTACGCGATCTTACCGGGAAGAAAGCACGTATCCGCGAAAAGAAATTCTAATAATTCAATTAATAGAATAAAAAAAGGCTGTTCGGTTTGAATGGCCTTTTTCGTTTTTTATAATGGAGGCCATGTCGCGACATGGCCCTACAATCAGATCTTACCAATCATCTCTTCTTTTTTCGCTTTAGCATCATCTACAAGCTTGTTCGTTTGAACATCCGCCTCGTTGGTGAGTTGAGTGGCTTTCTTGTCGGCATTCTTTTTCAAAGCATCTGCACTTTTTTGTGCTGCCATTTTCTGAAGTGAGTTTTTGCCGGCATTATCATCAATAAGTTTCTGGGCTTGCGTATCAGCTTCCCTGCGAATATTTCCTGCTGCTTTTGCGGCTTCATCTTTTACCTGTTGTCCTCTTACTTCAGCTTCTTTGATCAGCTTATCCCCCGCTGCTTCTGCTTCTGCCCTCGCTTTTTCCTTCCCCTTATCTATTGCATTATCGATAGTTTCCTTCACGGCCTCAGTTGCAGCAGCCTTCGCTCCGCCAGTGGTTTCTCCTGAAGTATTTCCGAACACAGGAACTATAACAGGCTTAGTGAATGTACCGGTCACTTTTACATTCACCTTTATAACATCTGACACTTTATATTTTATCCCTAACGCTGATGCTGATGCCGAAAGGTTATCTATCAACGAATTTACTGAGCCGCCAAGATCAGACCTGGGGATCTCAGTTTTTACCATATAATTAATTGTCTGGTCGAGACCCTGATCACCGCTTATATTCATCTTAAGATTTCCTGTTTTTACATCGAAAGGGTTGACAAATACTCTGCCATCGGAAATTTTGAAACTTATATTTATGTCTTTAAAGGTGTTGTTGTACTTATCTCCGAGTTTTAAAGTCTCTTTCATCTTATCGAATGTTTTCGATTCAACTAGTGTGATCTCATTTGACTTGATAACACCCGATCCATTTATAGTATTCAGAATAGGTTTAAGATCTTTCCCAAGCAAACTGACATAATTCATTTTTGTGCTTATCTTGCCGTCGATACCTTTTGCAGCCGGAGCGAGCTTCTTAACTGTATTGAATGTATTAAATGCATCTTTTATACCGATATTCTGCATATCAAAATCAGCCTTCATAAACGGTTTAAGAGAATCGCGGGTGTCATAATCAGCATTCAAACCAATTGTGCCATTTAGTATGTTCATCCCTGCCTGTCTTATGCTAAGGATACCGTCCTTCACAATTATATGTCCTTTAAGCTTCTGTGCTTTAATGTTTTCATAAATGAACTCGTCGATATTCGCGTCAAAATCAAAATCAATATTTTTCGGGATCTGCATTGCGGAAAGAGCAGCAGGCTCTTCTGCCGTTGGCGAGGCATCAGTGGCTGAACTTCCCTTGCTGGTAGTTGTGTCTTTAACAGGAGTTTCAGCAGATGCCATCTTCGACATTATCTCAGAGGCATCAACCAATTTTGACCGCATACTCAGATTTCCCCTTAAAGTCTTGTCCTTTAGAACATAAGGTATATAATTTTCAATTTTCCCGTTTAGAGCAAAATCGCTTTTTCCACCCACATTCAGGTTCGTATTCGATATTGCCGCGTATGCAGGTGTAAATTCAAATGCTGCCTGATTTATTTTCACTTCCGGATAACCAATCATTGCAACCGACATGTTCATAATTCCCAGGTTTCCTGATGCTTTAAAACTATCGTACTGACCCTTTTCGATCATCGACATTTTACCTGCCATCTGAACTGAAACGTCGATAATCCCCGAAAGTGTAATGCTATCCATCGGAACCGCTTTTGAGAGAGCAGTAAGATCAATCTTCCCCACCATTGATCCTTTAAAGTCGGGATCACTCATAGGAGTCTTCAGCGCAAGAGTCATGTCGAATGGGTTGCCGGCCAGTTCCATGTGAAAACGATCGACATTGACAATAGTTTTATCGAGATCCTTGCCATTTACGAAAATATCTGATTTGATATTTATGTTACTGATTTTTTCTGGCAATGAAGGGTAGCTGATTAATCCACCGGTAACCGATATGGCAAGGGTTACATCAGGTAAGGTGCTGTCAGCGTCGCTATAAACTCCTTCCGCTGAACCTGATAATTTAAATTCACCATCTGCTTTGAGATCCTTATAGTCTTTGGTATACGCCGCAGGGATCAGCGATAAAAGTGTTTTAAAGGAAGTCTCGGGTGACGAAAATTTAATATTGGTACCGATATCGTCACCAGGCATAGTTACATCCCCTGTAAAATTCACCTTAAGGTCATTTATTGTCAGATAGTTTTCCCTGAAAGTGAACTTCCATTTATCCATATCTGCAAGCATATCTATCTTTGCATCCAGAGCAGTCTTGTTCAGATATTTCATCCCATCATAGATAAAAGTGAATTCCCGGGCACTAAAATTCATCTGCAAATCAGTTTCACTCATTGTCATGTCGCCGGTGAGTGTAAAATTGACATCATTAAGATAAGCCTTCATTGCTGAACTTTCGTCAACATAAGTAATGGAACTATTGAGCACAGACACTTTTTTTAGCAATATTTTCATCGTGGAAGGTTCAGGTTGATCCACCAGAGGCGTCGTGGCTGTGTCTTTCATCACATTCCAGTTTGCTACACCAGTTTTTTTAACTATTGCGTTTATAACAGCCTTATCAATAATGACTGATTTAACTTCATAACCGGTCTTTTTAAAAAGGCTGGCCAGATTGAAGACAAGATCGCATGATTTAAAAGCTGCCAGGGTGTCGTTCTGAAACTTCTCCACTCCCACTACCGACACTCCATTCAGCGAAAATGAAAGATTTGGGAAATTCTTAAAAAACCCAAGTTTGTAATCTTCAAATTTTACAGTGGCATTTACTGACTCATTAATTACGTTCTCAACTTTTATCTTTATCTGGTTCTTGAACAATATCGGAATAGCAAAAAGCGCGATTACTATAAATAATACAATTCCAAGAAATATTTTCACAATCAAACCTGTTGCTTTTTTCATAACAAATAATATTTAAATATTGATGATCAGTAAAATACAGATACTCTTTATTTCAATTTTGAGTCGAATTAAAAGTAAGTATTATTCGTGAAAATAAAAACCATGGCGATTCAGATTCTTTATCAGCTCAAAACCCCCTTCCCTCTCGATAGCTATCGGGACTTTCCACAGAGGGTAAGGAGAAGCCACCTTACTCCAGTGGGGGATCCCGATAGCTATCGGGAAAGAAAGGGAGCAATCTAATATTAGAGGCTTATATCAATCTTTTTAAGTGGCCATACAGAAGTCCTTCCAAACTTTCCTTTTAAATATATGTGTATTTTTTACAAACTTTGTTATATTTGCGTCCGCATATCCGCTGGTTGGCGGAATGGCTCCGGACCTGAAGGTAAATAAAAATGGACCTATAGCTTAATTGGATAGAGCATCTGGCTACGGACCAGAAGGTTGGGGGTTCGAGTCCCTCTAGGTTCACTTATCAATTATCTACTAATCCTTGTTAATTTATATTACAGGGATTTTTTTATTAATAATTATAAGAACAAGTAATGGAAATGAAGTAGCTATTTAATAGATAAGCACCTGATTAAAAGGTAACCACATTAAATATTTTGAAGTCTCTTAAATTTTAATTCATATTGAGTGCCCTCATTAACAATACTATCAATATTTAATGAAGCACAATGCAAGTCCAATATTCTTGCAACCATAGCTAGGCCAATGCCATAACCACTTATAAATTTAACATTTGAACCCCTTTTAAACGGTTTGTAGATACTCTCTATTTCGTTTGAAGGGATACCTATACCCTTATCAGATATTACAATATTTATAAAATCTGCAGTAATAATAAATTCAATATACACCTCTTCACTTGAAAATTTGCAGGCATTGTCAATCAGGTTGTTAAATGCTATCTTAAGCAAACCTTCATTACCAAAGATGAGAAGATCATTCCCATTATCAGGATATTGAATTTTTGGTATTATTCTTCGACTCTTGTACTTGTTTTTTACATGATGAATAGAGCTATAGATTATTTCGTCAATCCTGACATTTGAGAGAGGTATGTTTTTGTCTTTACTCACCTGTGCCAATTCCAGGAGATTATTTAGAATCCCATTCAGTTTTTTAAGATCAGCAATCAGTCCCGAAATGTGGTTGACATATTCCTCATGCTTTCTTTCATGACTTAATAAATAATCGCTTTCACTGATCATCACAGATAATGGTGTGCGCAATTCATGAGAAGCGTTTGATACAAAATCTTCCTGATTTTTAAATGCAATTTCCAAACTTATTAACATCTCATTGAATGTAATCGCCAATTGCTCCAGTTCATCTTTTCTATTACCCTCATCAAGCCGGCTGCTAAGTTTAAGCGAATTAATGTTTTTTACATTATTAATTATCCGGGATATAGGATTGATGGCCTTTCTCGAGAAAAAATATGATAATAGTACTGATAACCAGGCACTGAATAATATGCTCCAAACTAGTATTCCGGTAAGTTCAGATAAATTCTCAGTTCTGGATTTATCGAAAGCCATTACGAACACATTATAAGTTTTATTATTAAAGCGGTGTTTATAGCAAACACCGTCTTTTCCCTCATAGGAGTAATACTGTATATACTTTCCGTCAGAATTTATTTTCATAACTTGCCCTGACAAATAATGAATATTGTTACTATAGATCAGATTCAATGCAGAATCTGTCAATGCAATTTCTTCTTTCTCCAAAGAAATGGTCGATTGATGAATCTTTTTCAATAAAGATGAATCGATCTCAACCACATTAATTAATAAAACTGCCGTATTCTTTGCCCTGTTATATAAATTTCCTTTGAACTTGGAAAGCTGGCTCGAATAAGAAAAATAGTACACAAGTGTTGAAAAAAACAACAGGATTCCACATACGATCAATGTAAATTGAAGGGATAACCTTTTTTTTATATTCATTTCTTATTGTTCATCAATACTACAGTAAAATCCGAACCCAAATTTTGTATGTATCAATTTCGGATCAAAATCTTTGTCAATCTTTTTTCTTAAGTAATTAACATATACATCTATAATATTGGTACTTGGATCAAAATAGATGCCCCATACACATTCTATTATAAACTCACGAGTCAGTAGCTTGTCTTTGTTTTTCAGAAACATTTCCAGTAAACAATACTCTTTGGCAGTTAAATCGATTTTTTTTTCAGCACGGATAACGCTTTTTGTATTCAAGTCCATTTCAAGATCAGCAATTCGTAATTTTTTGGCAGGTACTTTTATCTCAGACCGTTTCATAAAAACATTAACACGTGCCAGTAATTCTCTAAAATCATAAGGCTTTACAATATAATCGTCTGCTCCGACTTCAAATCCTGCGACTTTGTTATCAGTTGTACCAAAGGCGGTGAGCATAATAATAGGAATATTGCTATTTGTTTTACGAATTTCATTACATAAATCATAACCATTCAGTAATGGCAGATTGATATCCAAAATGATGAGAGCATATGTATTTTCTTCAACCATTTTTTTACCAAAATATCCATCCACAGCAGTATCAACAAGGAATCCGGAATCTTCCAATTGTTTTTTCAGGATGTCAGCCAATCTTTGTTCATCCTCAACAACTAATATACTAATGTTATCCATTCTTATACCTTTCTACAAAGTTATAATTAGGTCAGGAAATATCTTCATTTTAATTAGTTTCTTATGATTTTCTAATAAGATTCTAATCAGTACTCACGCTGATCTTAACTAGATTTACAGACAGAAGCACACTAAATTCTTTGATCATGAAGGAATTAAAATATAAGAATGAATTAGTTTTTTTTTTAGTTATAATTGCAGGCTTCGCAATTCTGGCTCTGATCAAAATATTCATTGTTAAATAAAACTATCTGTAAAGCAATAACTTATTTATGACATTTCTGCTTTACGGTAATAAATTGAACCTTTTTCTTTTTTTAATACTTTGATTCTTCAAAAAGCAGTTGTCACAAAAGTTTATCAGACAACTGCTTTTTTCATAACTCATTTAATATCTGGATGATTAAAAAATATTTCATAAATTTCAAATACTTGAATTTGCTAAACTAAAACCGATTAATGAGAGCAATAGCTGGTTTACTTGCTTATTTGACAGCAATAATGATTGCAGTAATTATGATAATTAATGAGCAAATAAGAATGCGTAAAAATAAAAAAAATGATCTCAGTAATAATTTCCACACTGAATGAACAAACTACTATCTCACATGTAGTTCAGCTGGTAAGTAAAACACCTTCGGTAACTGAAATACTTGTAATTGATGACAAATCACTTGATAATACTATCAAGAATGCCAAGAGTGAAAAGGTAAAAGTTTACACCAGTACCAAATTGGGAAAAGGGGCATCGATGAGGGATGGTATGCTGTTTGCCAATAATGAAGTTATCATTTACCTCGACGCTGATATTATAACATATCCTGAAGATATAATTGATTTGTTGACTGATCCAATACTCTCTGGCAAGGCAGATTTTGTAAAATCCTTCTTTGACCGTCAGGCCGGAAGAGTAACGGAATTAGTTGCAAAACCCTTACTCAACCTGCTATTTCCGGAACTTGCCCACTTTTCGCAACCATTGAGTGGAATGATTGCAGGCAAGAAATCATTTTTTGAGAGAGTAACCTTCGAAAATGACTATGGTGTAGATATCGGATTACTGATCGATATGCATAAAATAAATGCAAGAATAGCAGAGGCAAACATTGGTTATATTGAGAACCGTATGCAATCGTGGGAACAACTCGGTAAAATGTCAAAGGAAGTGTCACGTGCAATTTTAAAACGTGCATTATTAATAAAACAGTCAAATCTCGAGGTATTGGAAAATATTTCAATAATCAGGGACCAGATGGATTTTGCGATAAAAGAAAGTGTTTTTGGATTGAAGAAAATGCTCATTTTTGATATGGATTGTACAATCCTGCACCACAGTTTTATCACCACTCTGGCTACTAAGTATAAATTCAAAGATAAGCTCATTTCTATTGTAACAGAAAATAGTAATCCATATACCCGAACTAAGCTAATTGCAAAATTAATCAAGGGATTAAACATAACGCATGATTTTGAGAATATTATAAAAGTGTTCAAAAAGAATGGATATGTATGTGGCATTATCAGTGATAGCTATGATTGTGTCACAAATCATATTGTAAATAAATTTGATATGGATTTTTCAATCGCCAATGAATTGGAGTTTTCGAATAGTACTGCGACAGGAGAAGTAAAAATTCCTTCTGTATTCATCAAAACCAAAGAGAGTAAATGCAATCACGACTTCTGCAAATCAAATGCTATGAGAGAAGTTGCAAACAGATATAATATTGATATTATGAATATAATTGCGATAGGTGACAGCGAAAACGATATCTGCATGGTTAAGGATTGTGGTATTGGCGTATCCTTCTGTTCATCAAATGAAACTCTGAATTTAGTTGCCAGTAAAATTATGACCCTAAGAAGCTTTACATCACTGGTGGATTTTATTCAGTAAGGAAGCCAACAAACATAACGATTACCTCTCCCGCTTTATTCCCGGTTCATTTTAAATTTCTAGATAAATGTCTCCGTTGAATATCTTCGGCCATCAGAAGAAATATGCCCTCAGAAACATGTTAAAAATTAAATCAGTAATCGGATTAGGTGTTTTATCGCTCACTGCAATTCATACAAATGGTCAGAAAGCTGCCTATTTCAAACCGGCAACTCCAAACATTGTCCTTATACTCATGGACGATATGGGATATGGCGACATAGGAAGAACCGGGGCAAACCAATATGAGACTCCAAATCTTAACCGTCTCGCCTGTCAGGGTATGAAGTTTACATGGTATTATTCACCTCAGGCGGTCAGCAGCGCATCGAGGGCAGGATTATTTACAGGTTGTTACCCTAACCGCATTGGGATCTCAGGAGCACTGATGCCATGGGCGCAGATCGGAATTAATTCAGAAGAAACAACTATAGCAGAAGTACTAAAGACAAAAAATTATCATACAAGCATTATCGGTAAATGGCACCTGGGTCACCTGAAACCGTTTCTTCCTCTTCAGCATGGTTTCGATGAATATTATGGCATCCCGTATTCAAATGACATGTGGCCAGTTGACTTTGACGGTGTTCCCATGCGGCTAAAGGATACAACAAGTAATAAAATGAAATATCCGGTTCTTCCTCTTATTGAAGGAAATGAAAAGGTTGGTATCTGCACAAGAAGAAACATGGAGCCTTGTAAAACGTGATTATCCTGGAATTGCAACAAACAGTTACAATTTTTGTTTCAAAATTGTGAATACCTAATTGAAAAAATCTGCTTAACATTTTATACGTAATATTTTGAAAAAAACACTGATCATTTTGGTTATGATTTTGTCATTTAATATAATAAAAGCACAAAATAAAATAACCGGGAAAATTACCGACAATAGAACAGGAGAAGCCATTGCGGGTGCAACAGTTTATATTCCTGAACTTAAAACAGGAACAATTGCAAATAGTGAGGGGCTTTATACAATTGAAAACCTTCCAAAAACAAACATCATCATCCAGATCAGCTTCCTGGGATATAAATCAATCATTGAAAATATATATCTCGCGACCACATCAACACACGATTTTGTAATGGAACAAGCCATAACTGAAATGAACGAAGTTGTTATTACAGGTTCTTCCAGGGCAACTGAAATTACACGAACTCCTGTTCCAATGATTACAATTAGCAGTCGTGAATTACAGCAAAATTTGAATACCAACATAATTGATGCGATTGCCAAACTCCCGGGAGTGAGTGCTGTAACAACAGGTCCCAATGTATCCAAGCCATTTATCCACGGGCTAGGGTATAACCGGGTCCTGACTCTTTTTGACGGGGTGAGACAGGAAGGACAGCAATGGGGCGATGAACATGGGATTGAAATAGATGAAAATGCGGTAGATCGGATTGAAATTGTGAAAGGTCCGGCAAGTTTGACCTATGGCTCAGATGCCCTGGCAGGTGTTATTAATATGCTTTCCGCTCAACCGGTTCCTGATGGCACTATTAAGGGGCATGCAGAAACAAATTATCAGACAAATAATGGTCTTATAGCTGCTCATGCTTCGCTGGCTGGAAACAAGAAGGGTTTTGTATGGGGAGGCGTGGTATCACACAAGCAAGCCACTAATTATCAGAATAAATATGATGGTAGAGTTTATGGGACTGCTTTTAATGAATCGGATATCAGCGGATATGCAGGCTTGCACAAGCAGTGGGGTTATTCTGATCTGAACTTTTCTTTATTCGACGACTTACAGGAAATACCTGATGGAAGCCGTGATTCAACTACCCGGAAATTTACTAAGCAGATCACTGAAGAAGACACCTTCAGACCAATTGCAACTGATGTAGAATTAAATTCATATAAAATTGTGGTTTTGCACCAGCATATCCAGCATTACATGATCCATTCATCAAATAATTTTATAATTGGAGAAGGTAAGCTTGGGATAACCCTGGGATATCAGAAGAGTATCCGTAGAGAGTTCAGCCATCCGGAATATCCTGATATTCCCGGTCTGTATCTTGATCTTAAAACGTTTACGTATGATGCAAAATACTCTTTCTCTGAAGCAAAAGGATGGGGGGCAAGTATGGGTTTAAATGGAATGTATCAGAGTAATACCAACAAAGGAACTGAATTTGTTATCCCTGACTATAACCAATTTGACATTGGACCTTTTGTTTTAATAACAAAGACAGCGGGTAAACTCAATTTAAGCGGAGGTGCAAGGTATGATACCCGTATCTTTAGAAATGATGCAATGTTTACCCGTCCAGACCCACAGACCGGTTTTGACATGCAGGTAAATATGTCTGATACCGCGCAATCAGATCGTCCATTCAATAAATTTAGTACTACCTTTTCAGGCATTTCAGCCAGTTTTGGTGCAACGTATAGTATCACAAAGAGACTAATTGTAAAAGCGAATATTGCCAGGGGATTCCGTGCACCGAATATAGCTGAAATTTCCGCTAACGGAGCTCACCCCGGCACACTGATTTACCAGATAGGAAATATAGATTTCAAACCGGAATTCAGTCTTCAGGAGGATATGGGTATTTCTTATTTGTCAGATCACATCAGTTGGAATATTGACATTTTTAATAACTTTATCTCAAACTATATCTTTAATCAAAAATTACAGAATCACACAGGTCAGGACTCAGTCATCCTAATCGGTAACCAGACCTTTAAATTTCAGCAGGCAAAGGCACAATTATATGGTTGGGAGGCAAATCTGGATATACATCCTTATGACTGGCTGCACTTTGAAAATTCAATATCTGTTACTTATGCTTCAAACAAAGGGGGAAACGGAATACAGGTGTCTGATAGTTCCAGATACCTTCCGTTTATTCCTCCACTGCATTTAAATACTGAATTAAGAGCAAATATTATAAGTAAGTCTAAGAATTTTAGCTCAGTGTACCTGAAAATAGGTATGGAATATTATGCAAAGCAGGACAGGGTATATTCTGCAGATAATACAGAAACGCCGACACCCGGTTATGCTATTCTTGATGCCGGAGTAGGTGCTGATATTACGAACCGCAAGGGGAAGGTGCTTGTCAGCATTAATATTCTGGGTAAAAATATTACTGATGTTGCATATCAATCTCACATGAGCAGATTAAAATATTTTGAAGAGTATCCAAATAACCCTTCAGGCAAGAGCGGAATATACAATATGGGAAGGAATATAAGTTTCAAATTAACTGTGCCAATCAATAGTCGAGTGTTATGATCCGCCCTGCAGTAAAATTGAAAAATTTCTCCTTCTCCGCAACCCGGACTTCTTCTATCAAATCTTCAGGCTTATACGAACGTATGCTCATTATGCAAATATTTTTCAAATTTTTTCACCTGCAGGAAACTTCATCAGCATAATCAGGAGACTAAAGTCAGTCGATTAAGCAAAACATTCGTGAGTGATATCAATAATATTTAGGTGATACTATTGCGATTTATAATTATTTCACGTATCTTTGTATTGTTATATATACATATTTAAATATCATGAGTCAAAATTGCAGTATTACACCACGGCCAAAATCAGTTAAAGAATTTTTTAATTCCTGGTATTTCTGGAAACCTTTCATCGGCATTTTAATCGGAGGATTGGCAGGATTTCTTTTCTTCTATTTTGTAGGTTGTAAATCGGGCAACTGCGCTATAACGAGCAATCCTTACAGCAGTATCTTGATGGGAGGTTTTTTAGGTTTCTTTATCAGCAGCTCTCCCTGTTTGAAACGATCCGGATCAACTGTTGAAAAGGAAATTAAATTATGAAACAAAGAGAAATCATTATATTAATTAAAACAGATAATTATTATGGAAACAATTATAAAAGAAGTTGTGCATCTGACAGCACAGGATTTTAAAGAAAAAGTGTTCGATTACGAAAAAAGCAGTGAATGGAAATATGAAGGAACCCTCCCTGCCATAGTTGATTTTTATGCTGATTGGTGCCAGCCTTGTAAAATGGTAGCTCCTGTTCTGGAAGAATTAGCTCTTGAATATGCAGGAAAAATCGTTGTTTATAAAGTCAATACTGAAAACGAACAGGAACTTGCTTCCGTATTCGGTATTCAGAGTATTCCGACATTGCTTTTCATACCAAAGAAAGGTCAACCTCAATCGGCTATGGGTGCATTGCCCAAACAATCATTTGATAAAGCGATCAATGATATTCTGTTAAAGAATTAAAACTCATTTGCTCAGAAGAATAAATAAAAAAGGCCGGAATTCCGGCCTTTTTTATTTTCAGATCTAATTAGCTATGGCTGCATTGATGGCCACCTTCCTGACCATTAGCATGATGTTCCTCATGTTGATGGCAACTGCTGCCACTGTCTTGTACTAATCCCGAGAGATAGAGTTTTACTACCTCTGCAGCATCACCTGAGCAGCCGCGTATAACTTCTATACCACTGTTATTCAGAACGTTTATTGCCCCGCCACCGATACCACCTGCCAGCATAACTGAAACGCCATCTGAGGCAAGCACTGATGCTATATCAGATTTGCATCCGCATCCTTGTGGTGATTCAACATTTTTAAATTCCGCTATTTCGTTATTATCGGATATTGTAAATATACCGTAAGATTCACAATGGCCAAAATGGTCGTCGATCCTGTTTTCTTTTGTTACTGGAACTGCAATTTTCATTTTCCTTATTTTAGTGAAGTTATTATTTCAAAATTTGGACGGTTGTTTATTGTGCTGTGATTACCTTGTCACCATCAATTGTTATTTCCATTTTAATTTAATTTTATGAGTTCATTTTCTCCATAAAGTGTGCAGTTTTTACATTTGGTGTGATTTTCCATCCCTTCAATCAGCTTAAAACATTTTCTGCACCTGTACCATTCCTTATCCATTTCATAATTTCCGCCTTCAATTTCAATTGCTTTTCCTTCAATAAATGCTTTTGCCACCTGTTCTAAAGCACTGTTATAAATACGCGTAAAGGTGGGGCGTGATACATTCATCTGAATTGCTGCCTGATCCTGGGGAAGTTTGTCGTAATTCACTAATCTTATGCTTTCGTACTCTTCCAGTTTCAAAATAACCGGTTCGATCTTGCACATTTGCATTCCATAGGGCTTAAATCCCTTCATTTTTGGTGGATTGGAAATCTTCCTGCTTTTATGAGGTCGCGCCATTTCTTTTAACTTTGAAGATCGCTCTGATATCGGGGTAGATGATATACCCAAAGAATATCGCCGACAAAGCTAGAATTATTTTCCCTGCCAGACAAAAAGAGCCGCAATAAAAATCGTTTCCCAGACCGAATAAACAAGTGGTACAACCTATTAATGCCATTAGCAAATAGTCAACAAATAATACCAATGGAAGTACAAAGAAGATTTTGATAAGAATTGAAGCTTTCATAGTTGATATTTTTCATAAAGATAATGAACCTACGTTCATAATCCTAAAAAATCAACTTTTTTTAATTCTTCATAACAGTTTTGAGCTTCACAACAGTATTGAGAACAGTCTCTCTAGCCAGTTTTTTAGTGCAGAAGAACCAGTCGTAGCAATGCATCTCGTCTTTGTTTTCCATTCGTTCTTTAGCCACTCCGCATGAACCTGCAGTTGGAACTATTACATCATCACCAGGTTGCCAGTCAGCTGGTGTGGCAATTGAAAATGCGTCGGCAGTTTTCATGGCAATAAGAGCTCTGTATAGCTCGGCAAAGTTACGACCCATGCTTAACGGATAGTAAATAACAGCTCTGATAATGCCCTTAGGATCAATGAAAAACACAGCTCTTACAGCTTTTGTACTGCTTTCGCCCGGCTGCATCATACCATATTTTTTGGCAACCTCCATGGTAATGTCTTCAATCAGAGGGAAATTTACCTCAACGTTTTTCATTCCCTTGTATTCAATTTTTTCTTTAATAGTACGGAGCCATGCTATATGGCTGTAAAGTCCGTCTACAGAAAGGCCTACTAATTTGCAATCTGCATCGTTGAATTGCTTTTCCATGCTTGCAAAAGTCATAAATTCGGAGGTGCAGACAGGTGTGAAATCAGCAGGATGACTGAATAAAATTACCCAGCTTCCGGAATAATCAGCCGGAAAGTTAATTGGACCTTGTGTTGTAACAGCTTTAAATTCAGGCGCTTTGTCGCCAATACGAGGCATAGGTGTTAGATTAATTTCTTCCATGATATTAAAAATTAAATTATTAATTATTTATTTTTTGTTGATGAAAATGTCATTTCACTTCAATTTCTTTTGTACGTACTTTCTTAATCGATGTTTTTAAAATCCCCTTTTTAATAGTGAAAAGCTTAAATTCTGCAGGCCTTGTTTTCAATTCGTCCTCAATCCATTTTATGTGTTTTTTAATTGCGGTTATCACTTCATCAGGTGTTTCAGAAGTAACAATGACAGGAATAAACTGACTATTAACCATTTGTATATTCTTACCGTATATTGAAGACACCAGGACATTAATATCATGACTTTTAAGCAATTCGATAATTGCATAGCCATTATCTGCTGATCCTTCCATCCCGGGTGCTTTATATTTATTGGTGACCTCCTTCATGTAAATTAAATCTTTGTTGATTAGTTGATAAATATGGAATTTATCAGCATTACAAAAATTCTTAGATTCGAAATCATCGGATTTATTCACTGCAAAAGCGAATCTTATCGTTTTACTGTCCATTATTTTTGGGGTCTGAATTTATATCTTTAAAAAACTCCAGGGTATTATGATTTAGTTTTCTGTCCTTTACCAGCAACGGAGTCACCGGAGCCTTTGACCTGGCATTAAAAATCATATCATGACCGAGACACAGTCCAATCATAATGTTTAGTTCAGTGCCTTTCTCTTCAAGATATTTTGCCTGACCAGCCGGGTTGCAAGCAACACCTTTGTAATCGGGGATCAATTCATTAAATTCCATCCTGCCGTACTTACAATGGATTTTTTCCACCCGGAATCCTGCATCCGTTAAAATCACTTCTAATTGGTTTGCTTCTTTAATGAATGTTGTACAATTGGCAATACCTATTTTACTGATATTTGCTTCTTTTGCGTATTCAATGATTTCATGTACCCTGTCAATCCGCGGGTTCAGCGAATCTTCTGCATGTTTCATTATTTGTTTATCTGAAGCGCTGTAAAACTTACTGAAATCGGTCCGTCCCATAAATTCATTTAATCAGATGCAAATCTAGGGATAACTAAATAGGTATCGCGGAAATATTGATTGCAGATTATAATGTTTTTATTGATATGCCTCAATTATTTTCGTGATTAATATCAAGCAAAAGGGGAGCCTGTTAGTCATTTCTCATTTTACCCTTTCCGGCTTATTTCCATTAAAGTCTCTAGTTTTAAAATTGCTATATCTTTTTCTATGAGTTTAATCAAACCATCCTTTTCAAACTGTTTCAAAAGCTTTACAGTGCTTTCTGTTGAGATACCGGCAAAATCAGCGAGATCTTTCCTTGAAAGAAGTTGAAAAATTTCTTCCTTCTCCTGTTTGACACCATCAAGATACAAAAGGGTTTCTGCCAGTCGTCCGTTCATCTGCTTGTACATCAGGCTACCCACCTTTCCCAGCAGATTTGAATTTTGTTCACAATATCTTTTTATTATCTGAAACCCAAATCTCCCGTTTTCCTTAGATACATTTGCGATGGCTTCTTTTTCGATGAGGAAAACCTGACAATCAGTTAGGGCAACTGAGGAATAGGTGAATATGTTTCCTGAAAAAACCGGAGAAAGACCAATAAATTCACCAGGCTTAATAATCCTCAGATTGAAGTTTTTTGAACTGTCACTTTCCAGATATTGTTTCGCATAGCCACTTATAATAAATAAGACATATGATGCGAATGCCCCCTGCTTTGTAAGATTGTCGTCCTTCCTGAAAAGGATCTGCGTTTTGCTTGCCCTTACTACTTCCGCCTCCTCCGGCAAAAGCGACTGAAAGCATGGGGCCTTTATGTCACAAATAAAATCGCTGTCTGTTTCGAGTATGGTTTTCATTTCTGTAGTATGATAAATAAACAAAGTTAATGTAAATCAATAAAGATCTATCCCGGCTACCACCAGTTGTTCTGTAAAGTTCTTTAAGATATGAATAAAGATCTCAACATGAGACATACCGCATCATCAGGAAAAATATCTTTTGCAATTTAATTTAAATCAATAAAAAAGTTGTCCTTATTCAACTTGCAAGTTGTTGAGAGAAACCCCAAATTGCTTTATTTATGAGCTGTTGAACAGTATTTTTGTATCGTAAATTTAAAAAATAGAAATCATGTTGTACACAAATTTAAAACATCTCGAATCAGCTGCTGATCATAAAAAAGCAATAAGTGAAAATGAAAATGTAATGGTAATATGCGGACGAATGGGTCCGATGTGTATTCCTGTTTATGGCATAGCCGAAGAACTTGAAGGTGAATACAAACATGTTAAGTTCTATGATATGGAATTTGACAACCCTGAGTCAACCGTAATAAGGAGTTTACCGGAAGTTAGTGGTTTCATGGGTATACCTTTTACCATTTATTACAGAAACGGGAAAGTAGCAAAGGCTACTTCAAGCATTCAGACTAAAGATCAGGTAAAAGCTATTTTGAACAAAGAGTTTTCCGCTTCGGTAACAGTATAATTTATGGAATCAAATAATCATTATGATGCCATAGTATTAGGCGCAGGTCCTGCCGGTCTTACGGCAGGCATTTACCTGTCGCGCGCCAGGCTTAAAACACTTATAATAGATGAAGGGACAGTTGGTGGTCAGATGGTTTTAACTCATGAAATAGCAAATTACCCGGGTGTTGAAAATATCAGCGGCTACCAGCTTGCTAACATCATGAAAAAACAGGCAAAAAGCTTTGGTTGCGAAATAAAAGGAAATGCCTCGGTCGTGAATATTGAGCTAACAGGTGAGCTAAAAAAACTGACACTGTCGGAAGGGACCCTTTATACATCAAATGTGATGATACTTACTTCAGGTGGCCGGTCACGTACTCTTGGTGTTACGGGAGAAAACAGGTTCAAAGGCAAGGGCATCTCATACTGTGCCACCTGTGATGGAGATTTTTTTACTGACAAAGAGATTGTAGTTGTTGGCGGAGGCAATTCAGCGCTTGAAGAAGCTGTTTCGCTCACTAAATATGCCAGAAAAGTCACAATAGTTCATCAATTCGATCATTTCCAAGCATTTGAACAAGCTGTTGAAGAAGCAAAAAATAATCCTAAAATCAGTTTTATAATGGGATCGTCAATTACAGCTTTTCATGGTGATGAGAACCTGCAAAGTGTTGATATAAATAATTTAAAAACAGGAATAACAAGTAGTTTTAAAACCGATGGTACTTTTATTTTTATTGGCTATTTACCAAATACTGAATTTCTTAATGAAAAAGTTGAGCTTAACAAATGGGGCGAGATAGTTGTAAAAAACGACATGTCAACCAATATTGAAGGTGTCTATGCTGCAGGCGACAGCACCGCCAAACGATACAGACAGGTAACTACGGCAGTAGGTGACGGAACAATCGCTGCGCTTGCGTCATCAAATTACATCAACGAATTGAAGATAAAACAAAAACAATTTATATCTGCTTGATAAAACATGAAAGGAAAATTTGAATCCATAATCGGTGAATCACGACCAGTTATAGTCGATTTTCACGCTGTCTGGTGCAGCCCTTGCAAAATGCAGTCACCAATTTTAAAAGAGTTGGCTATCGAACTTGCCGACAAGATAAGGGTTATAAAAATTGATGTCGATCAGAATAGTGAAATAGCAGGAAAATATAATATACAAAGTGTGCCTACACTTATCATTTTTAAAAATGGGAAAATTGTATGGAGACAGTCGGGCGTAGTAAGCAAAAGTCAGTTAAATAATGTTTTAACTCAATATTTGAGCTAAGAAATACTATGGCACAAAATAAGAATCATTGGTACGACGGTTGGTTTTATGATAAAATTATCGCACCAAACCAGGATAAATTGTTCAGTCAGATAAAAAACCTGGTAACTCATCAATCTACTATAATTGATATAGGCTGCGGAACAGGTCGATTGGAATTTTTTCTTTCCGGTAAGTGCAAATCTCTGTTAGGAATTGACCTGTCAAAAAGGAATGTCGACAGGGCTAAACAGACATTACTAAAATTCCCTGATGAAAGAATTTCTTTTCAGCACAGCAACATAAGCGAAGTAATCAATTCTGGAAATATAAAATTTGATTACGCCATATTAACGTATGTTATTCATGAAGTTAATGAAGATGAACGAATAAATATGATTAAGGAGATATCCCTCATTGCTGATAAAATTATTATTGGTGATTATGTCGTGCCAAGACCCGATGGAATAGAAGGATTGCTGAGTGAAACAATTGAATTTATAGCGGGCACGGAGCATTACAGGAATTATAAAAGCTATATTGCCAATGGGGGAATAGATTATCTGGTTAACAAAGCCGGTCTGAAAATCATTAATGAAATATCAAACCATAAGTTAATAAATCGTATAGTTGTTTTGGGGAAATAAAATACCTTTACACAGATCCTCTTTAATTAAAAAACAATAATTTATGAATTTCACAATTTTAGTTCTGGGTTTCATATTTGGTGCGGCTCTGCAGTATGCAAAGCTAAACAGGTACAATGTTATAAGCGGAATGGCTACACTTGAAAACTTTGCTGTTGCCAAAGCTATTGCAACAGCAATTGGTGTAGGAGTAATAATAATTGCAATTGAGATAGGACTTGGTTTTGCAACTTATCATATAAAACCTGTTTTACTGGGAGGAATTGCTATCGGAGGAATTATTTTTGGCACAGGAATGGCCATTTTAGGGTATTGCCCGGGAACACTTCCTGTTTCCCTTGGAGAGGGTTCGGTTGATGCACTCATAGGCATAATAGGTGGCCTGGCCGGTGGTCTTGTATATACAATAATATTACCATCCATTCAAGGCATATTGGGTCCTGATCTTGGAAGTATTTCATTATATACGCTCATTGGTCAGCATCCTTTTATTTTTTACCTGGTTGACATAATTCTCGGTTTATCGTTTGTCGCGATAGCTTTTTGGCTTAATAAGAAAGAGAAAGCTAAGGATCTGAAATGGCTTTATTCAGGAATTGGGTTGGCTCTTCTTAATGCAGTTGTATTTTTAACAGTGGGTACAAATCGAATAATCGGCGCCTCAACCGCATATCCATATGTATCTGATCTGGTTACAGGAACAACACAAAACAGTTATTTTCCAAAAATCCAGGGTCCAGGTCAGTGGGAAGTATTGTTTTTAACAGGTGCTTTTGTCTCAGGAATTGTAATTTCACTGTTCAGGAAAGAATTTAAAATTACGTTAATTCACAGCAACTGGGAAAAATATAAAGGCAATTCAGCAACAAAAAGGATCATCTGGTCATTTATCGGAGGCTTTATTCTTATTATCGGAGCCAGAATGGCCGGTGGTTGTACCAGTGGTCACGTACTTTCAGGCGGGATGCAACTAGCAGCCAGCAGTCTTATATTTGCTGCTTTCGTTTTTGGAGGATTGCTCTTTACAGGAAAATATTTTTATAAAAACTAATCTTAAGCAAGTCACTGTCTGAAAACGTCGCAACTATCAAAAAGTCCCATACAGCGAATATTCCTTTGCATTACAAAAAACCTGACTATAAAAACAGAAATTATTTTTGTTAGTCATGATTTTTCTGTCGAGTTGAATAATTGGAGTACTTGCTTTCAATTCAAAATAGCCCATTATAACTTCATTTGCATTGACAGCCATGATCTTCTGCTCGCCACCCGTTACGTCAATGCCGTACTCTTCGCGAAGCAAATCAAATAAGGAATTGATTTTCTGACTCCTGCGGACAAACCTGGGTAAGTTAATGTTAGGTATCATTGTTATATCAAAAAACACAGGCTTTTCATTTACATAACGTAATCTCTCAAAATAAATGCAGCCAACTTCTTTTTCAAACTCCGACAATTCAAAGGAAAAAGCCTTTGTCCATCCTCGTATCTGTGGCTTAACAATTAATTTTGTGGTAAGATTTTCATTCCCTATTGCACTGGTAACACCTTTGATAGACAAAATGCCAACTCCCTTTGGAGCACCTTTCACAATACTTCCTTTACCTTGCTGCTTATAAATAAATCCTTCTGTCGCCAACCGGTCCAAAGCTTTTCTTATAGTTGGACGGGTAGCATTATGAAGACTGCACAATTCCATTTCCGAAGGCAATAGATCACCTTCCAGATACACACCTTCTACTATATGACGCCGGAGTAATTCGTATACTTTTTTATGAAGTGGCAAATCTTGCATCAGATCTGATTATGAATTCAAAAATACAAATATATAACAATTGACACATATATACACATACTAGATACTTGTATTTACTAATATATAATATCTTTAATACAAATACTTTATAATGACTTTATTAAATGAATCTTAGATATATATATAATTATTTTTTAAAATAGTTTAAAATATACTTGTATATACATGTCAAATGATTATTTTTGGAAGAATTAAATTTTGCAATTATGGCTCATGTTGTAATCATGCCCAGGCAGGGGCAGTCAGTTGAAACTTGTATAATTGGATCGTGGAATAAGAAAGTTGGCGACCAGGTTAAAGAAGGTGACATTCTGTTTTCCTATGAAACAGACAAAGCGTCATTTGACGAAGAGGCGAAAATGGATGGTGAACTGCTGGCTGTTTTTTATAAGGAAGGAGAAGAAGTTCCTGTTCTTACAAATGTGGCAGTTATAGGAACTAAAGGTGAAATTATCGAAGGATTCCGTCCAGATACAAAGAACCTGACTCCATCAACAGAATCCATAAATCAGGTTACAAACAACGCTCCTGTTAGTAAGAAGTACGAACCGCTGGTTGTTGAGTCACAAAAAGGAAAAGTTAAAATATCGCCACGGGCAAAAAAGTATGCTGAAAAATTAGGGATACCTGTTAATGCTTTAAAAGGCTCTGGTCCAAATGGACGTATAATAATGATAGATATTGAAGCAGCCCTGCCTGCAAGATCAGGCGAGGAACATTTTACTTCTGCTGAAATTACGTCTAAAGAACCGATTTTGTATGCTTCCGTTTCAGGGGTAGACTTTGAAGTAAAAAAGCTGACTAATATGCGTAAGCTGATAGCCAAAGCAATGTACCAATCACTGCAAAACTCGGCACAGTTAACCCACCACATGAGTGCAGATGCCCGGAAGATAATGTCATTACGTAAAGCATTTAAAAAGAAATTTGAAACAGGAGAAGTATCACAGAATATAACCATAAATGACCTGGTAAGTTTTGCAGTAATAAAAGCTTTAAAAAAATTCCCACAGGTGAACTCTCATTTTATTGGCGATAGCATGCGATGGTTCAAAAAGATACACCTCGGATTGGCTGTCGACACTGAACGCGGCCTCATGGTCCCTGCAATAAAGAATGCAGATGATCTTTCCATTGAAGGTCTTTCCTCGCAATTATCCATTATCGCCGGACAGTGCAGAAAAGGTAATATTGATCCTGAATTACTTAAACCTGAATCTGCAAGCTTTACAATATCGAACCTTGGAAATTATGGCGTCGAAATGTTCACTCCTGTCATCAACATTCCACAGACAGCTATTTTGGGTGTTTGTACGATAATTCCACGTCCAAAAGACCTGGGTGACGGGGTTTACGGGTTTGTCCCAATGATAGGATTGTCGTTAACATACGATCATCAGGCTTTGGATGGCGGTGAAGCAACACTATTCCTAAGAGAAATAAGAGATCAAATCGAAAACCTGTCAATCTGATTTGAAACCAGTATGATCCTGGCTAATTAACATTTAACACACAATTTAAAATACATCTAATGCCAAAAGTACAATTCATTGACCCGTCTGAAGTAAGGAAACCTGGGAAAATAAAATTCAAACAGATTCCTTTAAACCAATATAACAGAACTGTAGAGGAAGAAAAGGTAAATTTCAGTAATGAAGAGTTTATTCGGATTTACCACGACATGGTTGTGATCCGTGAGTTCGAAACTATGCTTAACCTGATAAAAATACGTGGTGACTACAATGGTATAGCTTATGATCATCCCGGACCTGCTCATTTGTCAATCGGTCAGGAAGCTGCTGCAGTAGGTATGGCTTATACTCTGGGTATTGATGATTTTATCTTTGGATCCCATCGTTCACATGGTGAGATCCTTGCTAAAGGATTATCTGCCATTGCTAAACTAAGTGACGACCAGCTGATGAAAGTGATGGAAGGTCATTTCGGTGGTATTACATTTTCTCCGGTAAAAAAAGGACATAAGGGAACTGTAAAAGAGCTATCTATCAAATTCCTTATTTACGGTACACTTGCAGAAATATTTGCACGAGAAACCGGTTTCAATAAAGGATTGGGTGGATCGATGCATGCATTCTTTACCCCTTTCGGAGTGTATCCCAATAATGCCATAGTTGGTGGCTCAGGTGATATTGCTGTAGGAGCTGCACTCTACAAAAAAGTTAACCGTAAGAAAGGGATAGTGGTAGCTAATATAGGTGATGCTTCTATGGCTTGCGGACCGGTTTGGGAGGGTTTGACTTTCGCAACCATGGATCAGTTTAATGAATTGTGGGAAGGAGACATGAAAGGTGGACTACCTTTAATCATCAATATCATGAACAATCAATATGGTATGGGCGGGCAAACATGTGGAGAAACAGCAGGGTATAACATTGCAGCCCGTATTGGTGCTGGGTTGAACCCGGATCAGCTTCACGCTGAACGTGTTGACGGCTATAATCCGCTTGCTGTAATTGATGCGTACAAACGTAAACGCAAAATCCTGGAAGAAAAACGTGGACCGGTGTTGCTCGATATATTAACCTATCGATACAGCGGACACTCACCTTCTGATGCGTCATCTTATCGTTCAAAAGAAGAAGTGGAAGCATGGGAAGCACACGATTCGATAGCCTGGTTTGGGCGCGAATTAGTGAAAGCTGGTATTGCTACTCAGAAAATATTGACTGCTTTAAAAGGAGATACAATTAAACTGATGGAGTCGAGCTTAAAACTGGCTATTGACCCACAGATCTCTCCACGTATGGATATGGCAAAATATCCTAACCTGATAGGCGAGATGATGTTTGGTAATGAATCGATCGACAGGATGGAAGACCGCAGGCCGGATGTGAATCATCCGATAGAAGAAAACCCACGTGTTCAGCAACTAGCTAAAAAAGAACGTTTTGCTTTTGACGAGAATGGAAAAGCATTTTCAAAAATTAAGACTTACTCCTACCGTGATGCAATTTTCGAAGCAATCATCGATCGTTTTTATAAGGATCCCACAGTGATTGCCTATGGAGAAGAAAACCGCGACTGGGGAGGTGCTTTTGCCGTTTATCGCGGATTAACAGAGGCACTTCCATACCACCGTTTGTTCAATTCGCCTATTGCTGAAGGCGCTATTGTTGGAACAGCAATTGGATATGCCATGTGTGGTGGACGTGTCATTCCTGAAATAATGTATTGCGACTTTCTGGGCCGTTGCGGTGATCAGGTTTTTAATCAGCTTCCCAAGTGGCAGGCAATGAGCGGAAACGTGATTAAGATGCCGGTGGTGCTTCGTGTTTCTGTAGGTTCGAAATATGGGGCACAACACTCACAGGACTGGACCGCTTTGACTGCCCATATTCCGGGACTTAAAGTTGTTTTCCCGGCAACGCCATATGATGCAAAGGGTTTGATGAATGCTGCTTTGCAGGGAACTGATCCTGTGATCTTTTATGAGAGTCAGCGTTTATACGATATTGGTGAGATGTTCCACAAAGGCGGTGTGCCTGCGGAATACTACGAAATACCTATTGGAGAACCGGACGTAAAAAGAGAAGGGACTGATGTAACCATCCTAACGATTGGCGCAACATTATACCGCGCTATTGAAGCGGCAGATATTCTTAAGGAAAAATACGGAGTTTCGGCTGAAGTGATTGATGCACGAAGTCTGAATCCATTTAACTACGAGCCGGTAATCGCATCGGTACAAAAGACCGGACGTATCATTATTTCAGGTGATGCCTCTTCACGCGGTTCCTTTATGCGTGAGATGGCATCAAATATTTCGGAACTTGCTTTCGATGATCTTGATGCACCACCTGTAGTAGTTGGCTCACGAAACTGGATTACTCCTGCTTATGAACTGGAAGAGTATTTCTTCCCACAGGCAAGCTGGATCATAGATGCCATTCATGAAAAGATCCTTCCCTTAAAAGGACATGTGGTTGAAAATAACTTTAAGGAATCTGAACAAATCAGGAGAAATAAATTGGGAGTCTGATACATAAGCAAGCGGCTGTCTGATTAGCTTCAGACAGCCGCATGCTTAAAGGTTAATTAATACTAGTGAGCCTTTTTATTTGAACAATTGAGGAGCAAACTCTGAAAGATAAATTCGCCAGTTAGCCCAGGTGTGTCCACCGGTACTCTCCCGATAGACATATTTAAAGTTGTGCTTGTCGAGTGTGTTCCTTAAGTTGACTACACTCTGGTAAACAAAATCATCTTTTCCGCAACCGATCCAGTAGAGTTTATATCCACTCTTTTTCAGCGCTTCAATCTTTGTATCCCTTTCTTTGTCAAGCTTGGCGGCATCCTGGTTCTGCTGGCCAAAATTCATGATGCCCATGCTGAATACGCCAATATAACCAAACATTCCCGGGTTATAGTTTGTGATTGTCTGGGTCTGGGCTCCTCCCATAGATAAACCGGCAATTGCACGATTATCTTTATCTGAAAGGACTCTATAATTCTTATCGATAAAAGGGATAAGATCTTTCACAAGATGTGCTTCAAACTTTCCGGCCAGTCGCTGATATGCACCCATTCCGTCTCCCTGCACAGGAGCATTAGTTACAACATTCTGTGCACCAGCCTGATTGGCATTTCCATTTGTCATTATCACTAACATTGGTTTTGCTTTTCCCTGTGCAATGAGGTTGTCCATTATCTGGGCAGCACGACCCATATCAGTCCATGCATCCTCATCGCCACCTGCTCCGTGAAGCAGATAAAATACCGGATATTTCTGATTATTTTTTTCATATCCTGCAGGTGTATAGACATACATTCGCCGGTCCATTCCCAGAACCGGAGAATTGTACCATACTTTTGATACATTGCCGTGGGGAACATTGTTTTTCTGAATATACAGATCTGATTCTGCACCAGGGATTATGAAATAACTCGCATAACGTGCGCCGTCGCGACGAACCATGACATTATTCGGATCGATGGTACTTACCCCATCTACTATGAAGCTATATCCGTAAAGCTCGGGCTTTAGCGGACCTACTGTAAGCATAAACATACCAGTGTCGCCCTTTATAAGAGCTTCCGACGAATTAGGGCCTGTCTGCCATTCACCAGATACTGTGATCTTTGTTGCTTCTTTTGCATAGACTCTGAAGGCTACACTGTTATCTGGAAGGATTTCGGGTGAAACAACCCGGGGAGGCGTTCTGAATTGCGGCCTGGCAGCAGGAGCCGCTGCAGGCGTTGTTGGTTGTTGACCTGAAGCGGAAAGTGAGGTCAGTAAAATCGCAACGAATGTTGCAATTAAAATAGACAGTTTTTTCATGATTTAAATTATTTATGTGTTAGTTGGCTTAATACATGTTCAGAGACACTCGAGTTGATTTTGTAAAAATTTCATTTTCAAAAAGTGGTTAATCAACGTTGTTTTTGTAATATATGGTCAAATTTAAACATTATTCTGTTTGTTTCCCCGACAAGGCTTATACTTCTGCTAATGGCCTTTTTGTTTAAAATCTTTTTTATAGTAGTCCTTTACAATTTTACCAATAATCTTCTCTTTTTTTCTCTTTTCAGCAGCAGTAGTGTTAAAATGTGCTTTCACTCTCTCCATTTTAAGATAATTATCATAGGAAGCCTGATCAGTCTCAGGTTGAGGCTGAGGTTGAGGCTGAGGTTGAGGTTGAGGTTGACTGGTAAACCCTTATTTCAGACTAAAAGTCTCCACATTATACTTTGGTGTCATCCTGATCCCCTTCTCAAAATTGTTGATTCGTATTAATGTTAAATTTGTTTGATCAGTGTACCATCCGGTGAGAATCATATTCCTGACAGTTATCTTCTTTGGTTTTTTATCTGACTTATAATATAGACTAAGGTTTATATCTTCATCAATAATGGTTGCTTTCAATAGTTTACCGATGAGCAATTTATTGTTAATGGATATAAAGATTTTTAGATTAATATACTGGTTTATGAGATCAGCTGGATATGGTTGTTTCGTAAATAATCTCTCTAAATTCCTGTCATCGTCAATAGTCTGTAAGTCTTTGAGAAAATCGGTGAAAGGCATCCGGCAGGTAACCATTAACGAATCAGTGCCGGTAATATGATTAATGCTGGTCATCGATACATGGCCCGGGTTTATTAAAATCCATAATGACAATGCAATCGCTTTTAACATTTTATTCCTGTCCTGATTTATTTCACAATTCCTCTCTGCTTAACCTTAACCTTAACCTTAATCTTAACCTCAACCTCAACCTCAACCTCAACCTCAACCTCAACCTCAACCTCAAAATGTATATGTTTCTTTATCGTGATCCGGTGTAAGTCTCAGCGCTGTTTCATGCTTGTTTAGGTTAAGAAAGATCATATTTATCTGATCGCTATATAATCCTGTGAGAATACGATTCCTTATTCTGATCTTCTTGGGATCTAAAGAAGATTTGTATAGCAGGTTCAAAAACATCTCATTGTCAAGTATCTTTATTGCCACTACCTTACCTGTAAGTGTTTTGTTATTTATAGCAATCTGAACTTTATCATTGAAGTATTTGCCTGCCATTTCTGCAGGAAAGGACTCGTTATCAGATATTTTCCTTACATCAGCTTTTGCATCAAACGAAGAATAATCATTTAAAAAGTCATCATAATACATCCTGAAAAAAACTTTCATTGAGTCTGTGCCCTGAACCTGTTCTATTGTTGTTAATGTCACATGTATAGGATGGAAAATAAAAAGGATAGGAATGATAAAGATCTTTAACATTCTTTCAGGTTTTTTGCCGCCAGATTAAAATTGATACTAATTTTTTCGATTCAATTCTTCAACATCAAAAATTTTGTTCCTGTCCCACTCAAGCCAGTATTTTATTGCATTACGGCGAATAAGTTTCCAATAACCATCATCCAGGAGACCAAATTTCATGATCCCTTCGTTTATATCAGCATCTACTTTTTCCAGATACTCCTTTTTAAGACTAATCCTGACAGAACGGTTATTATATGTAAAGATAGCTGATGGGCTGCTTTTTCCTTTGTCGGCCAGATGAATTGTACCCATTCCTACCGTTGCGCCAGTACTCACCTGTATGCCATCATTCAGACAGCTATACGGCGGTTTGCTGCCAGCATAACTGGTAACATCAAGCATGTCGGCTCCAACATTAAACACTTCACGCGCTCTGATACCCATTTTAGCGCCGACTATCGAGAAAACACCCAGATGCCCGTGAAACTCGTCGGTCATTACATTAGCCTTCCATTCGAGGAATCCATAGCGTGAAATGGCTGAATCAAGAATCGGACGGATATCATAATTAAACATCTCCGGCTGAACAGGAAACCTGTTAAATACTACGTTACGTTCAGTCACATATGTCCCGTTTATCATGTCTGTCATAGCTGTCTTCACTCCCTGAACATCATAATCTGCATTATACCTGACATTTAATTGATCGGGTATTATGTTCATTACAAATAATTCCGGATTCGTAAGGTATAATGGAACAAGGTCATCGCATAATACAAAATATTTTTGCTTAAGTTTCTCAAAAACAGGAGGTTGATTAAATACATTCCGCAATACAGTTGCCAGCAAGGTTGTGGAATGGTCGCAAACAGTTAACATCGTTGAATCAAACAAAATATTTTCCTTTTTAAGGTTTGAAATGACATCAATTCTCAGACCAGACTTAATTACAAAATCGGCGCTCGCCTTATCAGTTTCATAATTAAAACCCATTAAAGGTTTTGTTGAATCGTTGTACCATATTATACGTTCAATTGCTGAAGTGAGCTTTGCATCTTTTTTTACCAGATGCGCAATATTTGTTAGCGGTCCGAGACAAATAATTATTACTCTTTCTTTAGATTTCATTAATTCTTCCGATAGGTAGTCGACAGCATTTAGATATAATCTCTGACGCGGAGATGCATCACCCCAGCTTACTTGTCTGTTAAACTGTCGCCATGGAGGATTTACTCCTTCAATAGCCTCGCCCAATACTGCGGGGACAGAATCCATCCGGAATTCGTGAAGCAATGAACTGACTTTAACCAGTCCTTCGATTGGAGGTAACGAACCGTCGGAGAGAACAATGGCTTTAATTGTAAGCTCGGGGCGGCTAAGCAGCAGGCTTATTGCCCGCATATCGTCTATAGCACAATCTGTATCAATGATAACAGTATGATTTAATTTTACCTGAATAGGCTGGGCCAAGAGAGAAGATCCAGAAAGAAGGACAAGAAAGAGAATGAGATTAAATGTTTTTTTCAACATACAAATTATTGATATAAATTTTCTGATATCATCCCGCAAAAATAGTAGGGACATGCCATGGCATGTCCTTCCGCAGTCCAGATTAGATCAATCCACGTCAAACCTGTCAAGATTCATTACTTTGTCCCACGCACATATAAAATCCTTAACAAATTTCTCTTTGGCATCTGAGCTTCCGTATACTTCGGCAAGAGCTCTGAGCTCTGAGTTTGAACCAAAGACCAGATCAACCCTGGTTGCTGACCATTTGGATGCACCGGTTTTACTATCACGTCCGTCAAATATCTCTTTTGTTTCAGATGTTGGCATCCAAACCGTACTCATGTCGAGAAGGTTTACAAAAAAATCGTTTGTAAGAATACCCGGACGATTTGTGAAAACACCATGTTTTGAGCTGTTAAAGTTTGTGTCCATAACACGCATTCCACCAATCAGAACTGTCATTTCAGGCGCTGTGAGTGTCATCAGCTGAGCCTTGTCAACCAGCATGTCTTCAGAT
>JBBRSO010000015.1:0-42471 GCA_038245405.1 Bacteroidales bacterium | reverse complement strand
TAATAAAGAAAACTAAAGTATGTTAAAAATTAAATTGTTGTTTAAAAACTACTGGCTTCTTTTAGTATTCTTAGCTTTTAAGATGATACTTCAGCTTATAGTAGTGAACCCAATTTATGAATTGCACCGTGATGAATTCTTATATCTCGATCAAGCTAAACATTTGTCGGCGGGTTATATCTCAGTACCACCGTTAACTTCCTGGATTTCGTCTATTATCTTTTTTCTGGGAGGCAGTGTGTTTTGGATAAGGTTCTTTCCTGCATTATTTGGTGCGCTTACTATGTTGATAACATGGTTAATGATAGAAGAGTTAGGTGGCAAAATTTATTCAAAAATTGTTATTTCATGTGCAATGCTTTTCTCGGTATTAGTGCGGTTGAATATCCTATATCAGCCCAATGCTTTTGATATTCTTGCATGGACTAGTGTCTTCTATTTTCTGGTGCGTTATATCCGGTCTGAAAAACCTGTTTGGATATTTTGGCTAATGTTGGCCTTTATAATAGGAATGTATAACAAATACAACATTATCTTTTTGCTTATTGGATTATTGGGGGGTATTTTGTTGACAGATAAAAGAAAAATATTGATTACTAAATATTTTTATATCAGTTTACTTTTGGGCTTTTTGCTTCTATTACCAAATGTTATTTGGCAAATTAATAATCGTTTTCCAGTTTATCATCACATGATGGCATTGAAGAGAACTCAGCTCGATTATACCAATCCGATAAGTTTTCTTAAAGACCAATTGATGTTTTTTAGTGGTTCATTGGCATTAATTGTGGCATCCTTTATTGCTTTTATATTTTACAAACCATTCAAACCTTATAAGGTAGTCGGTATTTCTTTTATCTTAGTTTTGGGTATTTTTGTTTTACTGAAAGCAAAAAGCTATTATGCAGTTGGGCTATATCCGGTATTATTGGTGTTTGGAGGTGTTTATTTGGATATGGTCTTATCTAAGGTGTGGAAAAAATATGTGATGTCTTTTCTAATTCTGGTAAATCTCATTGTATTTATTTCTATTTACCAACTAATCTTACCGGTTTTAACTCCATCCGAAATAAAAGCCAAAAAGGAGAGATTTGAAAAGTTGGGGTTGTTGAGATGGAACGATGGGCAAAACCATGAACTCCCGCAGGATTTTGCCGATATGCAAGGTTGGAAGGAAATGGCAAGCAAAGCTTTATTGGCATATAGAATGATCCCTAAGGACGAAAGAGCGCAAACTTTGGTTTTTTGCGACAATTATGGACAGACTGGAGCAGTGAATTATTACAATAGAAACGAAATGCCTGAGGCATATTCGGCCAACTCTGATTACATATTTTGGATGCCCCACATGGGAGAGATTAAAAATATATTGCTCATCGGCAAAAAACCATCCGATAAAGTAATTACTATGTTTGCCGATTTTAAATTGGAGGGAACGGTTGATTGTGAAAATGCAATTGAAAAAAACACAGGTATTTACTTGCTTATAGGAGCCAGCAAAGATTTTACTTTTGAGTTTTATAAAACAATGGATAAGCGGAAATCAGAGTTTGACATTTTTTGATAAGGATCATTCATGAATTTTTTTAAAAAAAAAGGAGGACGTTTCTTCAAACTGTCCTCCTTATATTAAATTAGAGAATCACTCTACTAAAGTTCTTTGAACAAGAATATTTCGCCGGAACTAATAACCTGCAAAATAATTTTCTTAGTTCCCTTTGTCATTTCCACAAAATAATTGTCCTCATCATCAAATTGAACTCCGTATAAGAACATGTCACTATCATTTATCTCATTGTCCTTGAAAAAGACTACAGACCCAATTGAATAGTCTTTATATTCTTTTTTGATTTCCTTCTGTCCGTTTGCAGGTACGTCAGCGAAGGTCACAAAATGGGTTGTTCCAACCAACTTTGAGTCAAAGTCATAAAATGCTTTAAAATTTTTCCCATCCTGTGTAAATGAGGCCTCATCGAAGGGCCCATTTCTTTTCCATTTGACATTAGAAACGTTATGAAAGTCTGCAGAAAAGTTTTCTTTAGAGCTGGCACTCACCTCTGTTCCTTCAAGTTTCCTAAGTGCTACCCTGTCGGCTTTAAGCTCTTTTCTAGTTTCTTTAATTTTTCTTTCGTCCTTTTTCTCGGTCTGCCCAAAAACTAAAGACACTGAAAAAAGAAGTGTTAATGTTAAAAATGCTAATTTTTTCATTTTCATTTTTTTTAAAATTGTTATTAAATCATTCTTTGTAGTCGTCTTAAAAACTGATTTATACAAATACAAATTATATCGCATTTTGTTCGTGAACCGGTAAATTATTTTAAAAAAGTTATCGATTCATGCATTTTTATTGACATGGCAAATGCCGGATTAAGAGTGACGGTGAGTGGCGTTTGACAGTTAGCAATGCAAATAACGTATGCCTGGATATGGTTGAAAAAACATGTGCTCGTTGTAATATACTTGATAGCAACTTTCCAAAGCTGATTCATCGACACAAATCCGAACTATCTTTCATACGATTTGGAAAGAAATTGTTTAAAAGGATTAACTTTAAAGAATAACTAACACTAATAAAGAGGACTTCATGAGTCAAGTAATGCCAGGCTTGAAGTATCACATTGCACTATCCAGATATGACATGCAAGACCTGATAATTTGTAATAATTGTAATATTTTTTGAGCCTTTATTCACGATTCAATGTTGTATGTATTTAATATGGCACTTAAAAATAGCAAGTTATGGTATCAAATATTCAAAAAGAAAAAGCTGATATGTTCTTGAAATTTCATCAAGACAAAGAAATTTTAGTCCTGTTAAACTCCTGGGACATTGGAAGTTCTAAATTAATAGAAGCATGTGGCTACAAAGCAATCGCAACAACAAGTATGGGAATAGCTGCCTCTTTAGGTTATCCTGACTGTCAGATAATACAACTGTCAGAAATGATTGAAGCTATAACAGGAATCGTAAATGGAGTAAGAGTTCCGGTAACTGTTGACATAGAAGCCGGATATGGAAATAATTTAAATGAAATAATTGATTCTGTTAAAAAGATAATTGCAACAGGAATTGTTGGAATAAACATTGAAGACAGTATTGATTTAAATCCAACCTTAACTGACGAAATGGAATTTTGTGAAAGAATATCTGCCATTCGTGCACTATCAGAATCACTGGGCTTTCATCTCGTAATAAATGCAAGGACGGACTCATTTTATACTTCATCAGGTTCGCCCGGAGAAAAACTATCCGAATCAATAAAACGTGGCAATAAATATCGTGAAGCAGGTGCAGACTGCATATTTATTCAACCTGTATGGGAAAAAGAAACTATTTCAACACTGGTTAAAGAGATTAATGCTCCAATTAATATTCTTGCAAACCCTGGAATTAGAGCAGGATTACCTCCAAGTGTTCGCGAACTGCAGGATTTAGGTGTCGCCCGTTTAAGCCTGGGTTCAAGTGTGATGAAAGCTACTTTAGCATTAATAAAAAAAGTTGCTGACGAACTATCTGAAAAAGGAACTTACAATATTTTATTGGATACTTTGACTCCGCTACCCGAAGCTGCAATGGCCTATAAAATGGCAATAGGTCGTGAATGAATACGCATAAAGTGCGAAGATTAAACCAGGAAAGCAAAAAGTTAATCTTTATATGAACATAGAACAAATCCGATCACTATTTCCAATCACAAAACAAGCTGTTTATCTTAACAGTGCCTCCCATTCTCCTCTGAATATATTGGTATACGATAGACTTCAGGCTCATTTAAAAACAGAATTAAATCCTGTTGGTAAAAAAGCGTTTAATCGTGATAGTACACGTGTTTTACTATCAAAACTAGTGGGTGGCTCGCCAGAAGAATATGCTTTAGTAACAAGTACTGGTGTAGGTATAGGCATCGTGGCGCAAGGCGTAGATCTAAAAAAAGGCGACAATATTGTAATCCCAGAACACGAACATTGGAATAACTCCTTTCCCTGGTTGCAACTTCAGAAGAAGGGCGTTGAGATTAGATTCGTAAAACTTAATGAGGATAATAGTATTGATCCTGAGGCATTTGAAAATCTTGTCGATTATAATACACGTGTTGTGACAATAGCTGCTGTAAGGTTTAACAGCGGTTTCAGGCCGGATCTGTATGCAATCGGGGAAATTGCTCACAAGAGAGGTGCATTATTCATAGTGGACGCTGCCCAGGCAGCAGGGATGATTCCAATTGATGTTGAAAAGGATCAGATTGATGTTATGGCGGGCTGTGGTTTCAAATGGTTACTTGGAATGCATGGAACAGGATTCTTATATGTTAGCAAAAGAGTAGTGAAAATGATTAATCCGGTATTACCAGGAATGTTTGCCGCAGAGAACCATTTCGACAAACTATCTTATTATGATGATTCCAGAAGATTTGAGACCGGCACAATTGCATACTCGCTCTTTGATGCCTGGTCTGCGGGGCTCGAATTGCTTCTTGATGTAGGTATCAAAGATATTTATGATAAAGCTCTGGAAAATACAGACCTTCTGATTGATGGGTTCCATGAAAAGGGATATCAAATAGTGACGCCAACAAAAAAAAGAGAAGAGAGATCAGCAATCGTTCATTTTAATACAGGTTCATTTGAAACTACCAAAAAGCTTTATCAAAAACTTATAGATGAAAAGGTCCTGGTAACTTTGCAGGCTGATAATATTAGAGTCAGCCCTGGTTTTTTTACCACAAAAGAGGAAATTAGAATGTTCCAAAATTTGATATAAAAACGTGCGAACACAAAATCCAAAGACTATAGTATTAATTAAAACAAAAACATTCAGATGAAAAATATTAGGAGATTTATTTATTTAGTCATTGGATTTGGACTTGTATCCTGTAATCCGAAGTTCTACTCACCTAATACACAAAATGTACCCTTGATTTCGGAGAAAGGAGAAACAAACCTGACACTTTCGGGAAATGGCAATCAAGTGGAGTTTCAAGGAGCCTATGGCATTGCCGGGAATATTGCCGTAATAGCAAATGGAGGGCTATTTATACCATCAGACATAAATGGAGATGGAGGGTCTGGTAAGATCATTGAATTTGGTGGAGGATACTTCAAGCCTATAAGTGAAAAATGGATTTTTGAAGCTTATGGAATTTTTGGTTTTGGTAGCTTTGAAAATCACCTTCCATCCACAACATATTATCATCCTCAAACGAATGGCAATATTTCTGCCAATATTTTCAGAGTGGGGATCCAACCCAATTTTGGATATAAATCAAAATATTTTTCGGCTGCAGTGTCTTCAAGAATTGTTAACCTGTCTTATAACAATATAAAAGGAGATTTGATATTTGAAGATACAAATCAACCAAGCTACTTAAAAGATCATTCTTCCAACTTCCTTATAGAGCCTGCATTAACCGTAAGAGGCGGGTTTGAAAAGTTTAAGCTGCAAGTACAATATGGTTATAGTGTAAACCTATCAAATAGTGACTTTAGGCAGGACAATAATTTTCTGACAATTGGACTTAACTTTAACTTCAAATAAGTCGAAAGACTCGCAACCTATGGTGGCAAATTCAGAACTAACATTGATGTGTTTTTTAGCGATAAATGATGTCGACGATTACAAAAAACTGATTAAAGATGGGTTTCTATCAATTTAAACGCGATCAACATTTTAGTGCTTCTATTGCAGAAATATGGGATTTTATATCAAGTCCAAAAAATTTGAAAATCATTACGCCGGATTATATGGGCTTTGACATTGTTTCAGAAGGTCTTCCTGATAAAATGTACGAAGGCATGATTATCAGCTATAAAGTATCACCCCTGTTGGGAATCAAAACGTTATGGGTTACAGAAATCACTCATATTGTTGACAAACAATATTTTGTGGATGAACAAAGAGTTGGGCCTTATAAAATATGGCACCACCAACATTTTTTGGAAGCCACACCGGAAGGGACGCTGATGAAGGACATTGTAAGCTATCAAACTCCATTCGGGATTTTGGGAAATATTGCAAATCAACTAATTATCAGGAATAAATTGGAAGAAATATTCAACTATAGAACAAAGGTGTTAGAAGAGTTATTTTGAATATTACAATTGATATATGAAGGTTACTCTATTTTGGTTTAGAAGAGACCTGAGGCTTCAAGACAACACAGCCTTGAATGCTGCAATGGATACAAATAGTAACGTCTTACCACTCTTCATCTTTGATGAGGAAATTCTTGATGAATTACCTGATAATGATCCACGGGTAAATTTCATTTACAACACGCTTAACAGCTTAAACCAGCGTCTTAACGAGAACCAATCTTCCATTTTAATCATAAAAGGAAAACCGGAAGAAGTCTGGAAAGAACTTATCAGGACCTATAATATCGCAAATGTATATTTTAATAGGGATTACGAACCATATGCAATTGAGAGAGACCAAAAAATAGCACAGCTATTATTAAAAAATGGCATTGAGTTGTTTAGTTTCAAAGATCAGGTTATCCATGAGAAATCCGAAGTGATGAAGGCTGATGGTACGCCCTATACAGTCTTCACACCCTATAAAAATAAATGGCTCGAAATTTATACTCCAACACAGGTCTTACCTGAAGTGAATTTCAACAAATTCCACAAAGGACAATTTGCTTTTCCTGAATTAAAAGACTTAGGATTCAGAAGTTCTAAAATAGTCGTTAGACCTTATAGCCTTAAGAATATCAAGGACTATGCAGAGACACGCAACTTCCCCTACCTTGATTCCACATCATATTTGAGTCCTCATCTTCGCTTTGGAACCGTTAGTATCCGGCAGATCATAGCGCAACTTGAGAATAACGATGACACCTTTTTAAGTGAAGTGATCTGGCGGGAATTCTTTATGCAAATTCTATTTCACTTTCCGAAGGTTGTTACTCAAAATTTTCGCGCTAAATATGATGGAATCCAATGGTTGAATAATGAAACCGATTTTCAAAAATGGTGTAATGGTCAGACAGGCTATCCTCTTGTAGATGCGGGAATGAGAGAATTGAATGAAACAGGGTATATGCATAACCGCGTACGAATGGTGACTGCAGGCTTTTTGTGCAAACATCTTTTAATTCATTGGAGCTGGGGTGAAACATATTTCGCCAAGAAATTGCTCGATTACGAGCTGTCATCAAATAACGGTAATTGGCAGTGGGCTGCAGGTACAGGATGTGATGCTGCTCCATATTTTAGAATTTTCAACCCTACAGAACAATTAGTAAAGTTTGATGCTTCTCATATATATGTAAATAAATGGGTACCCGAATTCGGGAAATCAAACTACCCATATCCTATGGTTGAGCATAAATTTGCAAGAACGAGAGCTTTAGAAAAATTTAAAGAAGGAATAGAAAATTAAACACGACAAAAATCAGCCGCATTAAAACGCGCTTTAACCGATGCGCCTCACCGGCGAACACCCCTGACTAAGATATGAAAGAATAATAATTGATTTTTTATTTAAAGTGTAAACAATGTGATATATTATTTTGTTGTTGACAATAACCCTATTCGAGTGCAGCAATACAGAACCTAGCAAAAAAACAAAAGTAATATGTCAGTCAATTCAAACATGATAGGACTAAGGACAACTATCTACAAAGTACCGGACATCCAAAAAGCAAAAGATTGGTATGTTAAAGCGTTCAGCAAAGAACCGTATTTTGACCAACCCTTTTACGTAGGATTTAACATTGGAGGATTTGAACTGGGACTTCAGCCTGAAGAAAATCCAATAATTAACAGAACAGATAATGTTGAAACTTACTGGGGTGTTCAAGACATTCAAAAAGAATATGAAAGACTCATTCAAATTGGGGCTGCAGAAAAGGAAAAGCCAACAAATGTAGGTGGACAACTCATGACTGCCACAGTAAAGGATCCGTGGGGCAATATAATTGGGCTTATATACAATCCTGATTTTAAAATTCCGGAATAGTTACAGTTTCATCTGACAACTTTATTAAAAAAGTGTTTTCAGCTTAGAAGATTACATTTTATAGAGACAGATCCAATACAGACCAAAATTTAAAGAATTTGTAATCTCAATCTATCTGAATAAAAAGTGACAAAAATAAATGCACAAACTGATAACAATTAAAAATAAAAAACGATGATACAAATAAATTTGATAGCTGTAAGTATTGCAACAGTGGTCGCTTTTGTTCTGGGTTTTTTATTTCATGGACCTGTTAGTGGAAAACTATGGATGAAATTAGCAAATATTCATCCAACAGGAAACGAGAAGTTTAAAGATATGATTCCGCAAATGTTGTGGAATTTACTTGTTCAGTTTGTCACTGCTTTTGTTTTATCTGTTATATATTTATTTGCTTCATCTTCACCTTATTTAATTGGAAGTGGAATATGGCGGGGAGTTATTTTGGCAATCCTGCTGTGGCTTGGTTTTTTAGTTACTTCGTCATCAATTGATGTTATTTGGATGGGGCGAAATTATAAATTATGGTTGTTTGAAGCTGTTTGCTCACTAATTGTAATGGTTACTATGGGTGCAATTATTGCAAGTTTTTAAAGTTGAACACTAAAAAATAAAAATCATATGATTCGAAGAAAGTTTCTTTTGACAACACTTACATTTTTGCCATTAACTCTTTTTGCCAAAATAAAAATTAATTTATGTATGGGAGCTGATAAAGGTTTTAAAATTAATTCAGGAGAAGGACGTGTTCATGGACATATTAAATTAAAAGGGGTAAACGAAAATATAATTGACGTAAAAATTTCTGGAAGCGACACAGATGGAGCCTTGGCAATTTTTGAACAGACATCGCTTTCTAAAGGAAAGGGGACGCCATTACATATTCATAACTCACAGGACGAAATCTTTTACGTTATTGAAGGTTCATATTACTTTCAGGCAGGTGATGAAAAATTCACTCTGGCAAAAGGGGAAAGTATTTTTTTACCACGAAAAGTACCTCATGCCTGGACGCAGGTATCAGAAAGAGGCAAGATGAATGTTGTCCTTCAACCAGCAGGAAAACTGGAAGACTTTTTTGTAACCATGGCAGCTTTGGACCATGAACCCAATCAAAAAGAATTAGCTAAGATTTTTTCAGACAACGACATGCAAATAGTTGGGGCACCCTTGTCTATTGACTGAGAATTATCAAATTTTAAATTATGTACAGTAAAAAATAGGTTCTATGCCCTCCCCTCGCTGTTTTTAGCACATTTGCAAGGGACACTAATATATAAAAAAGAGATACCATAATGATATCTCTCTGAGTGATTCCGGAGCGACTCGAACGCTCGACCCACAGCTTAGAAGGCTGTTGCTCTATCCAACTGAGCTACGGAACCTAATTAAATATTTTAAAACCCACTCCTAATACTCGACCCATCCCGCGAAAGCGAGTTTGCTCTATCCTCCCGATAGCTATCGGGATGAGCTACGGAACCAATACGGAACCCAAATTCCGGCTGCAAAAATACATTATTTTTCAGTTCCTGCAACTGTTTCCTATGGAAGTTGCAGAATTTCGTACATCACTCCTCACTCCTCACTCCCTGACTTCATATAATTCACTAATCCCTTCTTATCAATAATCTGTTTCAGTTTACCCGGCAGAGGTTCGAACGGAAATATCTTTCCTCCAATAAATATCTTTCCATTTTCAAACTCAATATTAACCTTGTCGCCAGGTACGTATGCTTTAACCGCTTCCTTATGAACGATCACCAGTAATCCCTGGTTGATGGATGAACGATAAAATATACGATTTACTGATTTCACAATTATCACCTTAATTCCGGTATAAGAAAAACCTACAGAAGGATGCTCCCTTGAGCTGCCACAGCCGAAATTATCGCCTGCAATAATTATGTCATCCTTTTTGACATTTTTCGAAAAACCAGGATCGAAATCAGCAAACAGCAATGGCATTATCCCAGCTGCATCAGTGCTAAGTACATTGTATGTATGTTTCCCCGCAAACATCTGATCAGTATTCAGATTATCTACATCTGAGTAGTTCCATACTGTTCCGATCCTCCGGTTTTCCCCATCTACAATATGAAAGGTCTTGCTCTGAGGGACAGAGTATGGGAATTTATCCTGATTTTTTACTTTTCTCGGATCAGTTATCACACCGGTAAGTGCGGAATGCGCTACAGTGGCAGGCGATGACAGATAGATCTGAGCCTCCTTATTTCCCATTCTTCCCGGAAAGTTCCGGTTAGCAGTTGAAATGACTGTATGTCCGTTTGCAGGTATCCCCTGGCCTGTCCCCAGACACGGACCGCAAGAAGGAGTAAGCACGTTTGCCCCTGCATTTATAAATGTGGATATCAGACCTTCCTCTATTGCCTGCAGATATATCTTTGCTGATGCCGGAATTATATGAAGCTGAAATCCTGGCTTGATAGTTTTCCCTTTAAATATCCCGGCAGCTATTCTCAGATCTTCAATTCTTCCGTTTGTACAGGTTCCGATAAGGCCTTCTTGCACAATAGTTCCAGAAGCATCATATACAGATTTAACGTTATCAACATTATGAGGAGCAGCAACAACAGGAAATACCTCATTCAGATTGACAGATATTTCGCTGAAGTATTTTGCGTCTTCATCGGCCCATATACCTTCAGTTTTTTTGCCGAAAAATTCTGATAAAACTTCATCCGCCGGAAATACAGCATTCTTCGCTCCCATTTCTGATGCAAGATTTGCAATTGTCATGCGGTCAGCTATATTCAATGTCTTAACACCTTCTCCGTGATATTCAATAGACATATAATTGGCTCCAGCGGAGCCAATCATTCCGATAATCCACAGAGCAAGGTCTTTTGCCGAGACATCTTCCGGGAGTTTCCCTGTGAGTGAAATTTTAATTGATTCAGGAACACGAAACCATGTCTCACCCCTCTTCCAAATTCCTGCTGATTCTGTACGGTCAATCCCCGCAGCCATCGAATTGAATGCTCCTGCAGTTGAAGTATGCGAATCGCTTCCAACAATCAACATACCCGGACGGGCATGGTACGACATTATCTGATGACAGATACCTTTTCCGGCATCATAGAATTTTTTTATACCCTGCCGTGTCACAATGTCCCTGATTTCCTGATACTGGGTTGCCAGTTTCGCGTCGGCAGGTGGTGCATTATGATCGAGCACTACCAGCATCTGGTTGGGGTCGGCAACATTTTCGCCGCCCATTTTCTGAAAGGTCTTATAAATACTGGAAGTGTTGTCGTGTGTGAGGATAATATCCGGCCGGGCAAAAACAATCGCTCCGGCTGACGCTTTAAATATCTTCTCTGCAAATGTGAAAGCTGTCATGTGTGTAAATATTAAAGATTAAAAATACAGATTAAAGGCGCAAAGGCGAACAGGTGTATACTATAGGAGAGGTCATTGTGTCGTTGAGCCGTTGTGCCGTTGCACCGGTATGCCTTTGAGCCGTTTTGGCGATTTGCCCTCATCCTCCCAGTAAACCTCCTTTTTGGTAAACTTCAAACTGTACATCCGAAAATGGCTGAACATCAAGAGTCTTTCTGTTGGACAGGTTCTCAATATGACCGTTTAAAAGGTTAACCCTGATTTTATCACCATCAGAAAGATCCAAATCCTGAATGTTTTTGCAGATAAGAACAGGGAAGGCAGCGTTAATTGCATTTCGTTCATAAATTGCCCCAAACGATTCTGCTATAATTAATTGTATGCCGAGTGAGACAAAGCAATCCACTGCTTGTTGCCTTGAGCTGCCACTGCCGAAATTTTTTCCGGTAATAATAATATCGCCCGGATGTGTTTTTTTTGAGAAATCCTCAAGCCCTTTCAGATTATCAAATGCATACTGACCCATTTCTTTTGTGTCGGTAATTGCCAGATACCTGTTATGGAAGATCATATCGGTGTCAATATTATCCCTGGATATCAGCCAGATGCGGCCTTCAATGACTGAACTTTTTTCAACAGGCAAGTGATTTCTCACTGATGTCTGAATATTTTGAACATGCTTACTCTCAAATAAAGCTGGTTTCAGGGGAATCTTGTCAGGAGTTGTAATAAACCCTGCAATAGCTGATGCTGCAACTACCTCAGGAGACGCAAGATAAACACTGCCTTTTCCCTGTTTTCCCGGGAAATTTCTGTTACCGGTGCTGACAGTTACTTCTCCCAACCCATTTTGACCGACCTGGCCGGCAGCACAGCCTGCACATCCGGCGTTGGAAACAAGAGCGCCGGCATCTTTAAATATTTTAATCAGGCCTTCATTCAGACACTGCTTCCAAATCTCATCAGTAGCAGGGACAATTTTCAAGACTACACCAGGTGCTATCTTTTTGTTTTTAAGTATCCCTGCAACAATATTCATGTCTTTCATCCGACCATTGGTACAGCTTCCGATAAATGCGGAATCTATTTTTATGCCTGAAGTTTCTGAGATGTTTACAGTATCATGGGGTTCACCGGGACGCGATATCATTGGCTTGAAAACCGAAACATCAATATTATATACTTTTTCATATATAGCATCTTCGTCGGCAAAAACAGGTTCAAAACTGTTTTTTGCCCTTGCAGAACAATACTCTATAATGGCTTTTGAGGGTGGAAATAAAATGATGATTGCTCCCATTTCAGTTGCCATCGATGAAATGGTAACCCTGTCGTCGAGATCAAGAGCATCAGCGCAGGAGCCATAGATCTCTATTGAATATCCCAGCAATGAATTTGCTCCAAATATTTTCAAGAGGTTAAGTATTACATCTTTTGCGCTTGTATTGACCTGGATTTCTCCTTCAAGGTTTATTTTTACAGAGGGTGGAATTTTGAACCACACTTTTCCGTTATGCCATGCAGCTGCGATATCCTTATCGCCCATTCCCTGTCCAAATGCGCCAATTGCTCCTACTATATTTGCATGTGAATCGGTTGAAACAAATGTAGAGCCAGGACAAACAATTCCATCTTCCATCAGTATATGCGTTCCTATCCCCGAATCGATGTCATAGACTTTTATCCCTTTGTCGCGGGCATATAAACGGCAGATTTGTTGGTTAACGGCATATTTCTGATCTGATCCTGTAGGGTTACAGTCAAATGTAAAAAATGTCTTTTCCGGATCTTTTACCGTCAGACCGAAGCTATTCAGGTTTTTCACAACGCTGGCTCCTCCAAAATCGCGGGCAACCCTGGTATCAATTTCAATATCGACAATGTCGCCGGGTTTAACTGATGTATATTTTGAATGAACTGCAAGTATTTTTTCGAGCAATGTCATTGCCATATTTTTAGTCATTAAAGATTAAAAAATAGATGATGCACATTACAGGGTACTAAATAAACTGTGCCCTGAATTCTCTGGGAGACATACCCTCTGCTTTGCGGAATTGTTTGTTAAAATTTGAAATGCTGGCAAAGCCGCATTCCATTGCTATATCGTGAACAGGGTATTCAGTTTCTCTGAGTAGATAACATGCCTTATTTGTTCTCACACGATTGAGGTATTCAATAAATCCTGCTCCTGAGTTTTTCTTAAAGTATCTGCTGAAAGCGAATGAGCTCATTCTGGCTATTTTTGCAATCTTTTCAAGTGGAATAGACTTAAAATAATTTTCCCGTACATAAGAATAAACATCCGACATTCTCTTGTTACCTCTTTCGTCGAATGCAAGTTTATAATTTTCGGAGCACAATGCAGCTCTTTTTTTCGAAGAACATAAAATATTTACAACATTAAAAAAATCGATCATCTTATCGATGCCTTTATTCTCAATCATCTGTTTAAGAAACTTTTCAGATTGTTTTGCATCGTCAACTGAGAAAGCTATTCCGCGTTCTGCATCATGCAATAAATCTTTCAGACTATGGAGTTCATGCTGCGATAATAATGCTTCTCCTATTGATTCAAATTTAAAATTTACTATGATGCCGTGATTTTCAGGAAGAAAATTATTTTGACGGTAATAATTCCAGCAATGTGGTATCTTACCTGCAACGAGAACCATATCGTACTGATCAAATAATTCAACACTATCTCCTATAATCCGGGTACCGTTCGCTTTCAGATTCAGAACGAGTTCGTATTCCGGGTGAAAGTGCCAGATACCGCCTTTATCATTAATATATGCAGCTCTGAATCCGCCCCCATCGTCATATATAATTTTCTCAAGTTCAGCTACCATCACTAAAATATTTCAACATTGATCAGATACCATAAATTTATGAAATATTTTTTCAATAGTTAATAAATACTTTCGTTTTTTTTGTACATTAATTTGATTGTTTCAATATTTTATCTAAATTTGTTGGAAGCTCATATTATTGGTATTAAGAGGAGTTGAGCAAGGGTTGGTAGTGAAAATCAACAGGATTGTATTGCAGACATTGACTTTCACATCAGGGACCTGAGGAATAGCGCCAGCTAACCACGGTTCCATCCTTTTATCAGACAGTAGACACGGGAATTATCTCATTAATAAAGCCCGCTCCTGATTCTCACGAAGACCCTTTCTCCTCTTATTTTTTCTCCTTCCTCTTTCATTTTCTACCGATAATTTTCTTTTCTAAGCAGTATTTATTTCTATTTCCTTAAAGCTAATGGCCTCCAAGGTTGGCTTGCCAATTAAGAATTGTGATGATTGGAAATTAGACTATCTTTGCGTGCATTCAGTTAGTGGGGAAACTGATTTTTTTACTAGTAAGCTGTTGTATATTGTGCAATGAAGACTTATATCAGACGAAGAGAAAAGAATAAACAACTTGTAGTTTTTTACGGTGGCTGGGGAACTGACGAAAATGTTTTTACTCCTCTTTGCAACGACGAATTCGATTTTATCCTTTTTTATAATTATTCTGCCGACGAGGCTCTTGTCCTTCCTGAGATGAAAACTTATGAGAAAATTACACTCATAGGCTGGTCTCTGGGAGTATGGGCTGCAGAATATCTTTCATTAAAAACAGGTATCAAACCAGATAAGACAATTGCGGTGAACGGTACACCCATTCCAGCAGATGATATGTACGGAATACCGCTTAATGTCTTTGAAGGGACACTGAATAATATTACTGATGAAAATATTGAAAAGTTCTATCTTAGAATGTTTGGCGATAAAAAATCATACCAGTCAAATATCACCAGGATTCCACACAGGACTCTTAAATCACTTCACGACGAACTTCGATGGATGTATAACAGGATTATGGAGCAGAAGGATAGCAGCTTCAAGTGGGATTATGCAGTAACAAGCGAACTCGACCGCGTTTTTCCATCAAAAAATATCGAAGAATACTGGGAAAAAGAAGCTAATACTAAGAAAATTGTTCTGCAGCTCCCCCACTATCTGTTCAATGAATGGAAATCATTTGGTGATTTTATCGATTTCGTGGAGAATTATTGAATTCCCCATTGGAGGATTTAGGGGTGTATTCATGGGTTTATAAATCCTTAATCAATATATTTGAATCAGACTTGGCTATCAGCTTATCAAACTTGTCGAGCATTGATGTAATATTCTCATAATCCTTATTCCTGACCACCATTATTTTTTCATTTCCTTTTTTGTCGAGTCTTGAAAATACAAAGCTAACCGTCAGCTTGTTAATATCCATGGCTGGCTGATAGAACCTCTCCTTTTCTTCGTTTTCATGAATTTCAGATACGAGGTTTGCAATGCTGAGATCCTGGAGTATATCACGTGCAAGCCTAATCGGAATTTTCAGATTGGCCCCAATATATGATGCGCTTATTGGTTTTTCGCCACGACTAAAATTTCTGATTATCAGCTGCATAATCATCAATATGAGAGCACGTTTATGGTAGTTGCTGATATTTAATGCATCAGTTTCCAGCTCATACCTCGAAATATTCTGATTTGCAAAACTAATCTCAGCTCCAAGAAGAACAACAATCCAACTGCTCTGCAGCCATACAATAAATAAAGGTACTGCCGCAAAACTTCCGTAAATAGCATTTAATCTCGTAATACCCATCTGAAGATCGATATAAAGCCATTGGATGATCTGAAGGATCGTACCGGCTATGATACCCGAAATGAGTGCAGGACCTAATCTCACCTTTGCATTTGGCATTATTATAAACAGAATTGTAAGTGTTATCCAGGTAATGAGGTAAGGAATAAATTTCACAAGGATACTGATAACCGGTTTAAAGAAGTCAATTATCTGGGCATGTTTTAAAAAATCAGGCAGAGCGGTAATAGTGAAACCCGTCAGGCCTCCTGAAATAATTATGAATACCGGGGCAATCAGCATAATTGTGAGGTAATCCGTGAATTTTCTGTACCAGGGTCGTGAGGAAGTTATTTGCCAGATATGATTGAATGAACTTTCTATATGATCTAACAACGACATTGCCGACCAGAAAAGAATTACTACTCCAACACCCGCCACAGGACCTCCTTTCGTGCCTTCAATCGCGGTGGAGGCATTTTTCAATAACCAATTCAGAACTTCCTGTTCACTTTGGAATTTTTTAATTATTAATTCCTGAAGTGTCTGATCAAGCCCAAAGCCTTTGGCAATCGCAAAAGCTATTGCAGCTATGGGAATTATAGAAAGAAGAGAATAAAATGTAAGAGCAGAAGCCTGAAGCTGAACATTATCTTTTGAAAATCCCCTTGCAGCAAGGATTAATATTCTTAATTGCTTTGTCAGAAATGTTTTACCACGTGATATTTCTATAAGCGGTGTATGCCAGATTGCCTCATTGGCCCGTTTTATCTGGGTAATCATCCATGTAATAGGATTTTCCATCTAATTATACGTGCATTAATATCAATTAGTTAATTTAAAAAATTGCTTTCAGGTTCAAATATACAAAATACCTGATGCTCTCAAATGCGACTCGGGAAAAAAAATGCTAATTTCACATTTAATAAATAGTAAATGAAGATAGAAATTTTTGAATTCGTTGAAGGTGCACGTAAAGCGAGAGGAGTGGTCGTAATTATAGATGTTTTCAGGGCATTTTCTGTTGCCTGCTATGCCGTAGACTCAGGGGCAGCGCGAATTATTGCTACTTCAGAAGTATCAAAAGCTTTCGATCTGAAAAAGAGTTACAGGAATGCCGTTCTGGTTGGAGAGCGTGATGAAAAAAAGATCGAACGGTTTGATTTTGGTAATAGCCCAACAGAGATTATTAAGGCCGATCTTTCAGGTAAGACGGTAATTCACACCACTACAGCAGGGACTCAGGGACTTATAAATGCTGCTGGTGCAGATATAGTTCTTACCGGCAGCTTTGTAAATGCAAAGGCGATTGTGAACTACATTAAATTCCTCAATCCTGACCATGTATCACTTGTTGCCATGGGTTACCGGGCAACAATCTCAGCCGAAGAAGATCTGCTATGTGCTGAATTTATTTCAGGAGCATTAAAAAACAAGAATACCATACCTGAAGAAAGAATAGCTGATTTAAGAAACACCTCCGGAAGCAGGTTTTTTAATCCTCATAATATAGATTTTTCACCTCCTACTGATTTTTTTCTATGCACGATGGTTAACAGATTTGATTTTGTCTTAAAAGCAACAAAGAGAGCCGATGGAAATGTAGATCTGATGAGGATTGATGCTTAATCATTTTAAAATCAGGGACGACCAGTGAAATGTATCTTTTCACGAATTATGTATTAAACCATTTTTTATACTGGCATTCGCATGTCCTCCTGCACTCAAAGTATATGGAGGATGTTTTTTCTCAGATGAATTTCGCGGTAGGTACAGAACATGCTCATCTTATAAAACCCGAATAGCAGCAGAGATATTTTATTGGAATCGAGACGTATTTCCATACGGTCGCGGTACTTGATAAAAATAGCAGCAAAAATTCGCGTGACTCCAAAATATCTGAGCTTATTATAAATTTTAAGCAAAAGAACGGTCTCTGAAAACGAGCCTTTATCCGTGACTTTGTCATAAAGTTTACTAAGGTTTTCAATACCCAGTTTTGTCTTCACAAGAAAATCCCGATTTGACTCAAGCCCTTCATGAATAAGTCCGTTGTCGATATGAAGAATTCCTATACCCGCCTTTTTCAGTTGATAGCCAAGAAGAGTATCTTCATGCCCATACTGTTTCAGCTCTTCATTAAAACGAATTTTTGAGAAAACTGATTTTTCAATCAACACATTGAAAGTTGAGAAACCGGCATGAGGATGTTTATTTCTTTCTGCAGCATTTTTTTGTTCCCTTAACCTGCCGTATTTCCATCGGAGTAATTTGTCGGGGTCACCCGGAGGACTCTCGTGATAAAGTACTCCACCACAAATAACACGGGCAGTTTTAGCGAAAGGAAGCCATTTCAAAATATAAGCTTCGGCTGTACCCGGCATCATTACATCAGCATCGATAAAAAGAAGATAATCTCCTTTTGCTTCAAGAGCGAGTTTGTTCCTTATCGCAGCTCTGCCTATATTTTTTTCAGAAGAGATTACTCTGACGTTTTCAGCTTCAAGTGTATGATATTTTTCAATATATTCTGGTGACGAACCATCATCCCCGATCAGAATTTCATAAAATTCAGGCACCTTTCCAAGAGCATCTTTCATGCTGTAAACAAGTGCAATAATATCATAATCGAGAACCGGAATAAGCAACGAAATCTTCATTTTAACAGGTTGATCCATTATCAAAAGTACAATATATTTTTGTAATATTTGTGTCGCAATTTTTGGCAAAGAGTTTGCATTGTCTAATTTTGCACATGTTGAAAGTAACCAATAAATAAATGAAAAATTTAATCATACTTGTCTCGCTGTTAATTCTTCCCTTAATTTCTTTTTGCCAACTGAAAAACGGTTATGAAATAAACCTTACAATCAATGGGTTACAGGACTCTACGGTATATATGGCATATCATCTCGGAGATAAGCAATATATAAAGGATACAATAAAACTTAATCATTACGGACACGGCATAATACACGGCAGGGAAATACTCCCACAGGGGATTTATATGGTTGTACTTCCAGGGAAAAGATACTTCGAGTTTTTAGTTTCATCGCTTCAGCGTTTTTCTATAAGCTGTTCATATAAAGATTACTTTAATACGCTGAAATTCACCGGATCAGATGAGAATACAGCATTTGTTGAATATCAGAAGAAATGGGTTGAAATGCAGCAGCGCTCATCTTCAATATCAAAAAGGATTCAGAATAACAGGCAAAATACTGATTCTCTGAAAATTTTAAACCTTGCGCTGAAAAATCAGGAAGGGAATATGAAAACCTACCTGAAAACCGTCTTAAAAGCAAATGAAGGTAATCTCCTTGGAACACTGATTAAGGCAATGCTCCCAGTTGATATCCCTGAGATCTCCGTACCAATAGGATATGCAAACCCCGATTCAGTAAAGTGGATCAGAAACTATATGTATAATAAAAATCACTATTTTGACAATATCGACCTGAGTGATGAGAGGCTACTCCGCACTCCTATTCTCTATTCAAGGCTTGATGCATTTTTCTCCACTGTACTAATACAGGCTCCAGATTCGATTAACAGGGAAATTGATAAGCTTCTTAAAAAATGCAGCGCTAACCATAAAGTATTTCAATTTGTAGCAGTTTACCTCTTTAACCATTTCCGTGAGAGCCAGATTATGGGTCAGGATGCTGTTATGGTGAAAATTGCAGACGAAATATATCTTTCGGGAAAAGCTGACTGGGTTACCCGGGAGTTTAAAGATGACCTAAGGAAGCAGGTAGATCTGATCAGACCTAATCTTATTGGGAAAACGGCACAGAATATAGTAATGGATTCCTACAAAGGCGTTTTTGTAGCTCTTGATGATATTGAAAAAGATTTCACCGTCCTGTATTTCTGGGAACCCGATTGCGGTCATTGCATAGAATCGACTCCAAAGCTTAAGAACTATTATGATAAACCAAAAAGCTATAGCCTCGAAGTTTTTGCTGTATGCACAACATCCGATAAAGCAAAATGGACTAAATATATTGAGGATAACAAGCTTACATGGATCAATGGATGGGACCCTCAGAGAAGTTCACATTTTGACTATTTCTTTAATGTGCAGTCAACCCCTACTGTATATATTCTTGATAAAAAGAAAAAGATAATTGCAAAAAAGCTTGCCGTAGAAGAGATCGGGCCATTTATTGAAAATTACAGAAAATTCGCCAAAGCTAAATGATCACCTCCCGCTTAAGATAAGTAACGAGATCGTAGACTTTTTTAAATTCTATTGTTAGAGATTCAAAAGACAACTGCCAGTTTTTATTTATGGGCGATGGAATCATTATAAAAGGAAAAGATTTTTCTGTGGATAATGTGAAACCTGCCCTGCTAACAGCTTTTTCAGTCCAAAATCTTTTATCCCCATCTCCTTCAATAAATATGCCGCCACGGCTTTCATTTCTATTTGTAAAAGTTCCGTCATCAGAATTAAAGATAACAGCGGATGAATTGAAAAGGTTATCAAATGCGCCCTCTATCATAAGATCCTCCGGAGCGCCTTCAATTAACTTGTCATCGAGGATCAACCATATTTTATCAGACTGGCTTATAGCCATCTGCAGATCGTGTGTCGAAAATATTATGGTTTTATCACTGCTTTCGGAGAGATGGTTCATAAGATGAAATATCTCGTACTTACCTGCTACATCAAGAAATGCAGTAGGCTCGTCCATTATCATTATCCCAGTGTCCTGCGCCAGAATGCGTGCTATCATTACCTTTTGGCGTTCACCATCAGATAACTCAGAAATGAACTTGGCTGAAAATGATTCCATAGAGGTTTTTCTTAATGCATCAATCAGGGCCACATGATCTTCATTTTTAATTCTGCCTGTCCAGTTGGTATGAGGAAATCTTCCAAGAGCAACCAGATCATATACAGTCATATTTGTGACTTTAACAATCTCCGTTGAAATATACCCGACTTTTAGAGCCAGTTCAGTCCTTGAGTATTCAGTTATGTTCTGATCCCCAAAAAATATCTTTCCACCAAGTGGTTTCTGAAGACCTGAAAGAGTACGCAGCAGGGTGCTTTTACCAATACCGTTTTTGCCGATTACCGCAATAAGCTCCCTGTTATTAGCACATGCGCTTAAAGGAGGCAATAATTGTGTTTCTTCTTTGCCTGAAACATAACCGATCTTCAGCGATTCAAAAGATAAGTTTTTCATCAAAATGATCCTGAATATTTTCTATTTCTGAATATTACCCATATTACCACCGGAATACCGATCAATGATGTCACTGCATTTATGGGCAACACACTTTCCGAACCAGGAAGCTGAGAAATAATATCACTTATCAGCATCACGGTTCCTCCCATCAGTATTGTTCCGGGTAAAAGTATTTTATGATCTGACGTTTTAAACACTAACCTCACCATATGCGGAACTGCTATACCAATAAAACCTATCGGACCGCAAAATGCAGTAACGCTACCTGCAAGAACACTTGTGCAGACAAAAATTACTATGCGTGCGAGCCTGATATTAAGACCAATACTACTTGCATAATTTTCTCCTAACAACATTGCATTCAACATTTTAGCTGATACAAGACTAAGAATAATGCCGAATGATACAGAGATCAGCAGCACTTTTAACTGACTTTCTGTAAGATTGCCCAGGCTTCCCATTGTCCATATTACATATGCTTTAAGCAGACTCTCGTTGCTGAAATATTGCATAATAGTAACAATTGCAGAAATACCGCTTGAGAGCATTATTCCAAGTATCAATATTGTCATTATATCCTTTACACGTGTTGATATAGCCATTATAAGAAGCATTACAAGTCCCGCTCCCAGCCATGAAGCAGCAACAAGTACCCAATTGCCCAATCCGCTTACGCTGTCAGGTGCTAAGTTTGAAGAAAACCCCAGAATAACAAAGGCTACACCCAAACTGGCCCCGGAGCTTAAACCGAACACGTCAGGACCAGCCATAGGATTCCTGAAAACTGTCTGCATCTGCAAACCGCTTAATGATAAGGCAACGCCTACGGACAAGGCTGTGATAGCTTTAGGTATCCTGAATCTTAAAATTATTGTATCAAACCTGCTTCCTGTATGACCGAATAATGCACCAACGACTTCAGAAGCTTTTATGCTTACCGATCCAAAAAAAATGTCGAGAATCAGGAAGATCAGAAGCAAAAGGAGCAGAACAGAAAAGATAATCGTGACTCTTTTTCCTGATTGATAATTGGACTCCAAGACATCATGGTTTTTCAACTGAACAGTTTTTAATCTATTTTTTTGTAATAAGCTAATTCATAGCCACTAAATAATTCCGGATGAAGTATTGATGCAATATCTTTAAGCAGTATGTGCGGAAATACACTTCCGCTCTCCCAATAGTCATTTCCTCCTTTTTCAGTAATCCTTTTGTTGTTATTATATAGATTACCATTCTTAAAACATGGCAGATCTCTCAGTCGTTCATCAAAATTCAAAATTTCTGTTTTCGATTTTACACTACTGATGTTCAGCCAGTAATCAGCATTAACAGCGCGCAGATAAACATTTTCAATTCCATATGGCATTGATTTTGAAGATTTAGTATCGCGCCATAAGTAGTATCCTCCGGCATCACCAATCAGAGTGCTTATAAATGAGTTACCCGGTGAGATGTTCCAGGCATCTTTAAATGGCAGGCCAAGTAACACCTTTGGCTCAGATGAAACGTTCTCTTTAATGAACATCTTTAATTTATTGTACTCATAAATTTCCGATTGATATATGCTATCAGCCATTGAATCCTTATCGTATAGTGCGCCAAATAACTTAAGCCATTCCGTTCTGCTAAGGGGATCCGTCTCGAGGTAGTCGGCATTGATAATTACCTTAATGCCCAATTCCTTTATCTTTCCAACATATCCGGCTGATTCGCTCCCAATTCCGTAAATCATAATCAGGTCGGGTGATATCTTAAGAATAAGTTCTTTATTCAGACTCGATTCATAACCAACATCTGCAAGCGATCCGTTTTCTACGTTCTTCAATAATTGCGGCGAGTAGAGGAAATCAGTTCCTGAAACACCAACAATTGAATGTGCTTCCCCTAAGACTTCAATCATCGCCACATGAGTTGTAGACATGCAGACGATTTTCTTAAGAGGCACAAAAATGACCGATGCTGAATCGGTACCTTCGGGGAGCTTTGAACCCCTTTTCAAGAGGTAGTAAGTCTGTCCTGTATTTGTTGCACCTTGCCAGGGGTTAATAATCTTAACTTCTGTATACCCCTCTTTTTTTTCAATGCTCAGATGCTCAGCTTTAACAATTTCATTTCTGAATTCTTTCCTTTTCGTATGACTCACCTGCTTTTTAATGCAACTCTGATTAATTAACAGTTCAAGAGTCAGTAGCAAGGCAATTACTGGTATCTTTTTACCTTTGAGCATCCTTAGTAAATAGTCAATTGACAATTAATTTGAAACAAATTGAGGCCGGAATAATATCGGCTCTTTCTTTTGTGATTAGAGATCCATCACTTTTATAAATCATAACCCAGCCCCGGGAAGAATAATCTATGGCATCTGTAACAAATATGTCGCCGTTAACAGGATTAATGCCAATCTTGTAAAAGGATGAATTAGGATCAGCAATTAATGCCGAAACAGGTAATTTTCCCAGATTAATATCCATAGCTTTAACGCCATTGTCGAGGAAATAGAGGGTACTACCAAGTGCGTCAATTTTAAGACAAACAGGTGTAGCATCTTTTGTCGGAAACTGATATTCTTTGATAACCTTATTGGTTGCCATATTAATTTGATCCAGTTTAGCAAGATCTTCTCCTGCATAGGTACCACTGCAAAGAACCCAGAGGTAGAAGTTCCTGTCGAGTACCATACTTTCAGGTTCATTTCCAACCTGAATTGAATCAACTACTTTATTCAGAAGAGTATTAATAACCATGATCTCTTTTCCGCCTGCCCAGTTTGAAACATAAGCTTTATTATTTCCCGCAACTATAGCTTCTGATGAACGTCTTATGTTGATATAGCCTGCGATTAAATTATTTGTCATGTCAATAATTGTAACTGAATCAGAATACAGACTCGAAACATAAGCTTTGGTTGGGCTTACAGGTACCATGTTCCTGGGTGAATTCAGACCCTTTATTGTAGTTTTTGAAACAAGCGTTACCGGATCAATTACCTCAATCTTTCCTGAATTATTAACAACAATATAACCATTATCCTCATGTATTACCATAGAATTTGGCACGTCTCCGAGAGGCCGGTTATTCTTGGAATAGAAAAGATCATTAAATATCTTTGTCGAATCGTATGAGTAAAATGAAAGAGAGCCATTTCCTCCTCTGAAGTTACCCTCGTTCAGAATAAATACTCCCCCTCCCAGCTTATAGGTGTTTTCGTGATATGTTGGATCTTTCCTGCAGGAAACTGCAAGGATCAAAAGGAATGTGAGTTTAATAATTTTTTCCATTTTATAATTATTTAATGAATTGAAACAGAGCTTTTACCATATAAGATTGTCCGGGCATGGGATAGTTTAAAACTGACTGATAATTATACCCGAACAGATTGTTTATGTTTAAATTAACATCTATTGAATTATTATTCATTGGCAAACGGAATCCAATGACAGCATTATTAATTATGTAATAAGGCAGGGCATGGGAATTGTCTGCTGCAGTAAATCTCTTTCCTGAAAATACTGTAACCCATGAATAATAAAGATTGCCAATAGAAAATCTTATAGAACCATTAGCCTGATTAACAGGAATATAAATAAGCTGCTTTCCTATTGACCCGGCATCAGATAAGGGTGAAGTTTTTGTAATTGATTTAGTAAATGTATATCCGGCGTTAAGCTTTGCGCTAAATTTATTTAAAGAGTATGCAAGGGATATTCCCGTCTCTGCTCCAGTTGAATTTACCCGGCTTTGGTTATAGACCGTCCAGATCTGATTTGGGCCCGGAGCCCATTGTATCATATCTTTTATTGTGTTTCTGTAAACTGAAATGTTAGATTTTAATAAGAAGGAGGATGATAATCTTTGTTCCATTTCACCTGTTAGTTCATAAACTATCGCATATTCGTTCTTCAGATCAGGATTGCCAATACTTGGCCAATACAGATCATTCATGGTTGGTATCCTTGAATTCCTGGAAATATTTGTTTTCAGAAAATACTCTTTATTATCAAGTACTCTGAACTGAAAGCCTGCAGAAAAGTCAGGCAATAGAAACTCATAATTATTTAATGTTTCACGCAAAAGAACTGTCATACCTACCCTGTCAGCGCACGTTTTTTCCATAGAAACTGTTAGTGAAGCCACATCGTGGTTTGGCTTCTTCAGATAGTTGTTCGAGTTAACAACTGACAATTCATTATTAATGCTGATATAGAGTTTTGTGTGTTCTCCGATCCTTCGTTTTGTCCCGGCCTTGATTACCATGGTCTCCGAGAGGTTTCTTGAATCTATCCCAATAAACTTATAGTTCAAACGTTCCAGTAATCCAGCTATTGTTATATAGTAGCTGTTACTGCCTTTGGTGATATTATCACTCAACATTACTCTCAACGATTCGTCCGTTTGTTTTTCCCATTTTGTGGGCGGGAGGTTTCGGTTCGATGATTGGTACCAGACCCTGGCCGATAGAACATTTTCATGGGTCTTGTAATAAACCTCCTGGCTGAATCCACGATTAGTGAACTGCGCATTTCTTCTTGTCACCCACGCTGATTCAACCCCTTCTGAGGTGAGATATCTGAAATTATTTTCAACAGAGCGGAAATAAGCTTTTGTCACAGATTGAAATTGAGAGTTTCCTGTTCGTACTTTTATCAGGCCAGAATAATCACCAAAGCTTCCGCCAGATGAATTCAATGAAACCAAAGTCTCTTTATTCCAAACGGGCTTTGTTTCGAGATTGATAATTCCTCCGGTTCCTCCATTCTCCATCTTCATAGATGCACCACCATAGTAAATCTGAACATTATCAATCATGCCTACAGGAATGAGTGAAATATCGGTCTGACCTAACATGGGGCTACTGATCCTTATACCGTTCCAGTCGATTATCGTCTGGTTAGCACCTGTTCCTCTTAAAGAAAGTGAAGCAATACCGCCTGTTCCATAACTTCTAATAAAGATATTTGTGTTTTCTGAAAGTACCTCGGTAAGATTTTTATTACTGTATTCAACCAGGACTGATGTATCTAATTCTGTCGTTTTATAACCAGTGAGAACAGGCACCGATTTTGGCCCTTTTATTACTACTTCATTTATTTTAATTGTATCGTGCAGAGCGGAAGGTTGCCCTTGCAAAGGAAAAGACAGAAGAAATACACTAAATAATAATGTATACCTTATAAGGAGGTTCCTGGTACTGTTCTTTTTGCAGTTCAGCTTCACAATGTTGGCAATAATAATTTAACATTCAAAAAATTCTAATACCAACAGTCAGCATGGAAATTAAGTGGAGAATCAACGAATGATCCGGCGCTTTTCTTCCCGAAAGCTTGAATATTAGAAAATCTGGCAGGTCTTCTGACTTATCCCGGTTTTCTGAAGCCTTCCCATCCCGCGAATCGGAACAGTGGCAGGTATTTCAGTAAACCATCATCCCGCATAACGCGGGATCGGGCATCACAGCAGCGGGTACTGTTGCGGATTCTAACCGCATTCCCTTTTCATTGCAATGAAAATTCTCATTGCAACACCAAAAGAAAACAAAGATAAATGATATTTCAATACCGGATACGGTATATTTTGTTCAGATATCAACAATTGTTAACAATGAAGGGAACGGTCGCGATCCCATGCAAGGTACGGTCGCGACCATATCCTACTGTAATGATTTTAATATCTGTTCACCCACTCCGATTCTGTAACCTGATGAATAGTAATAAATGTTCCCATCTTTGTCGGTGACGACAATAAGAGGCAGATTCAGGTCAGCAATAATTTCAGATAGTTCCGCAGGAACTTCTTACAATTAATTCGGGTGAAATGTTTACCTGCCGTTTAAATTTTCCTTTTCCGGAGTTTTTCACTTCCGACCAGATCATATTTGCAACCTTTGTCGATATTCCCGACAGAGGTTTTCGCAGACATGTGACCGGTGAGAACATAAGATCGAAACCAGTCCCCTCTTCCATTGAAATCACAGCTATATCCTGGGGAACCCTAAGTTTCTTTTTTCTGAGCAAGGTCATTATTGGGTATACAAGGCTTGCATTCATTATTATCATAACGTCGGCCCTGTATGGAGGCCTGAGATACTGCTCAAACATTGCCGGGTCGATTTCATCGCCTGTCTGTTGCCTGGATAATTCAACAACAATAGGTTTGTTCATGTTTGGTTTTTTACCTATCGTATCGATGATATCGCCAATAGAAGTGGCATCAGAATGTGATGGCCTGGAATGAGCTACAATGATAATATTCTTATAACCAAGACTATCGAGATGGTTTACAACAAGCTGCGCACCAGCTACAGTATCAGTGCTCACTGTATTTAGCCGGAGAGTCTTTGAAGGTCTTTCAAGAAGAACAAATGGGTAATCTGTTGTTCTGAGCGCTCTTATAGTTCCTTCATCAGCAGCATCGCCCAGAAGGATAAGACCGCTGTAAAACTTTTTAAAAGCTCCAATCAGGCGATCATATCGCTGATCATCAGGATCTTTTGTTACAATAGAAAATCCTACACCAATACTCGAGAAAGCTTTTTGCAGATATGGTGTTATCTGAATAACGAACGGATCGCTGATCGATGGAACTATCATTCCCAGAACACCCGGTTTTTCTTCTACCGGAGACGATTCATTCTTTTCATGAAGTGATTCAAAATATCCCATTTGTCTCGCAAGCATCAGCACTTTCTCCTGGGTATCTTTACGAATTCCCTGTTGATCAGCTTTATTGTTTAATACGAGTGATACTAGAGTACCAGAAACACCAAGCCTGGCGGCCAGATCTTTGTTTTTAAATTTTTTACCCATTTCCCCATTAGTTGGAGAAATAAATTTAGTATTTTTTTTGAATCCTGAACTAAATATTAAGAATATTTAACTTTTCTTTCGCCATATTTTGACGAGCCTATTATATTTCCGGTTTAAAATTGCATGGAACCTCTGCTCTCGTTTCATGCAATCCGGAATGATTATCTTTTTGCAGGGCTGATACCTCTTTGTTTAGCAGCGGCTTCGAGCCTTTGCTGCCATTTAGATTTTTGAAGAGGCTTCTTTTTATTCTGTTCGAGCTTCGCCAGCACAGCATCTGAATCAATAAATCTTTTTGAAATCACATTCTGACCATATGTAAGCATGTTGGCTAAAAAGTAATAATATGTTAAACCAGCTGAGAAGTTGTTAAGAATAAGCATAAACATAACCGGCATCATATACATCATCATCTTCATCCCAGGCTGATCAGAACCCGGTGAAGAACCAGTCATCTTCATTGTGAGAAGTGTTGAAGCAGTCATTAACAAAGTGAATAAACTAACATGGCTGCCATACATTGGGATTGTAAACGGCAATGTCAGAATTGAATCATAGGTGGAAAGGTCCGTAGCCCATAGAAAATGCTCCTGACGCAATTCAATTGATACAGGGAAGAACCTGAACATTGCAAACAGTATAGGCATCTGAAGCAGCATCGGAAGACATCCACCCATTGGGTTGACTCCGGCCCTCTTATACAGGTCCATTGTGGCCTGTTGCTTTTTCATGGCATCTTCCTTTTTTGGGAATTTTTTGCCAAGCTCCTCAACCTGTGGTTTCAGAACCTGCATCTTTGCCTGCGACTGAAATGATTTGAAGGTAAGTGGAAAGAGAACAATCTTAATAATGAGTGTGAGAATCAGTATTATCAAACCATAGTTTCCGATATAATTATCCAACCAGTTAAATATGGGGATAATTGCAAACCTGTTAATCCAGCTTATAATATTTTTGCCAAGAAAAACCACCCTGTCAAGTTCCATTTTCTCCTTTTTAAGAATTGGAATTGAATTGGGTCCATAGTACATCTTCATATTGATGGAGTTCGTTGAGCCTTCTCCATAAGGTACTCCTATCTCAGAAGTATAATATCGATGGTATTTTTTAGATCCGATTGTTTTTGTAGAACTAACTGAGGCATTGAGAAAATAATCGTTCGAAATAATAATTGACGAAAAAAACTGGTCCTGAAATGAGATCCAACTTAGTTTTGTGGGAATGTCGCTGGTGACAAGATCTTTTGATTGCCGCATTCCTAAACTGGAAACATCATCCTGAAAGTATTTGTAGCTGATTGTGGAATATTGCTCCTCATTCGTTCTGCCTTTTTCCTGCATTGGCACATACATTTTCCAGTCGAGTGTGAGGCTGTTCTGATTTGAAGCAATCACCCCTTCCATCGAATTGAATGTCACCTTGAAATCAACAACATATTTGTCGGGAGCAAGTGTATATTTATACTCTATGTATTTATCATCCCCGGCTGGTAATCTTAAGACCACGCTTTCAGGTTGTGAACCTGCCTGGATTGATTTTATATCTGAAACCGGTTTGAAGAACAGGTTATTTGTCTGCACGGCTTTGTTATCAACAGTAAAAAATTTGAAGCCAAAAACAGTAGAATCACCTGAGAACAGAAAAAGAGGTTTAGCGTCGAATGTTTTGTAATCCTTTAGTCTGGCAGAGTACACTCGGCCTCCTTTCAATGAAATCTTAAGCTCTAATTTATTGTTTTCAAGGGTGATAAATTCGTTTTCTCCATTTACATCCTGTGCGAATACTCCATATTGACTCGAGTCTGAATGAGTTTTGGATTGAACTGCCGATTGAACAAGCGAATTTGTCTGAGGTGCAACTAGAGAATCAGGTTGCTGTTTCTCAAGTGTATTGCCAAGTTTAAGATTAATCTCCTTAATTCTCGATAATGCCTGGGGCTGGTTTGGCTTTATTCTTAAAGCATCGGTATATTCAGAGCGGGCTGCTTCATAATCACCTTTCAGGTACTCAGACTCAGCTACAGCAACAACTTTCTCAAATGCTTTATTTGTACGACTGGTATTGAATACGCTGAATCCAATAAAAATTATGAAAATCAGAATAATGCCAGTTATTGTATTTCTATCCATCTATATTATGAATTAAAAGTATTGATTTTAGAATTGAAAAAATTACTACTTATTGGACGTATTTTGCGTTTGTTTTTCGATACAGGCTTTTACAAAACTAACAAACAACGGATGAGGATTAATCACTGTGCTGCTGTATTCAGGATGGAACTGTACTCCCACAAACCACTTCTGGGATGGTATTTCGATAATCTCAACAAGGCCTGATTCAGGATTTATTCCTACAGGTATCATTCCCTGGTTCTTGTAAAGATCAAAAAATTTATTGTTGAATTCATATCTGTGTCTGTGTCTTTCTACAATTTCATGTTTCTGATAGGCCTCAAATGTTTTTGAATTCTCATTGATCACACACTTATAACCACCCAGACGCATTGTTCCCCCTTTATCAATAATGCTTTTTTGCTCCTCCATGAGATCGATTACAGGATATTTAGTCTTGTGATTGATTTCAGTTGAGTGAGCACCCTCAAGATTGAGAACATTTATGGCATATTCTATTACTGCGCATTGCATTCCAAGACAAATTCCGAAGAAAGGTATATTGTTTTCCCTGGCGTACCTGACTGTAAAAATTTTACCATCAATCCCTCTCGATCCAAAACCCGGCGCAACAAGTATCCCATCAAGCCCACTAAGTTTCTCTGTTACATTTGATTCTGTAATTACCTCAGAATGAATGTACTCTATATTAACTGAGCATTCATTCATTGCCCCACTGTGTACAAATGATTCTGCAATTGATTTATATGCATCGGGTAATTCAACGTACTTTCCAACAAGACCAACTTTTATCGAATGTTTTGGATTTTTCAGTTTTTTGAGAAATTCTCTCCATTCCGTAAGAGGTGGTTCATTCTGTATCGGGAGCGCCATTTTTCTCATTACAGTGCGGTCGAGTCCCTGTTCCAGCATCTTTATTGGCACCTCATAAATTGTAGAAACATCTACTGATTCTATTACTGCATTTTCTTCAACGTTGCAAAAGAGAGCTACTTTGCGTTTAATATCTTCATTAAGGTGTCTCTCCGTTCTGAGAACCAAAACGTCGGGTTGTATTCCGGTTTCGAGGAGTTCTTTTACAGAATGCTGTGTAGGTTTGGTTTTAGATTCACCTGTTGATGAGAGATATGGAACAAGTGTCAGGTGTATTACAAGACAGTTCTGGCTTCCCAGCTCCCATTTTAGCTGACGAACAGATTCAATGTATGGAAGTGATTCTATGTCACCAACAGTTCCTCCTATTTCGGTAATCACAATATCATACTTATCTCCTGATCCAACCAGTTTAATCCTTCTTTTTATCTCGTCGGTAATATGAGGTATAACCTGTACTGTTTTCCCAAGATAATCTCCTTTCCGCTCCTTATTTATAACGGATTGATAGATTCTGCCGGTAGTAACATTATTGGCCTGGCTAGTAGGAACATTCAGAAATCTCTCATAATGGCCAAGGTCGAGATCAGTTTCAGCACCGTCAAGAGTTACATAACATTCACCATGTTCGTAAGGGTTGAGTGTACCAGGATCAACATTTATATATGGATCGAGCTTCTGGATTGTAACGGAATAACCCCTGGCCTGTAATAGTTTAGCCAGAGAAGCGGAAATAATGCCTTTCCCCAGTGAGGACGTAACTCCCCCGGTTACAAATACGTATTTAACGTCTGTCAAATCAATAGAGGTTTATTTATTAGCAAAAGATATTTATTATCATTAATCATCAAGGCCCGACTGATCGATCATCTTCACCTTTTCTTCGAGTGTTTTTATCAGCTTTTTGGCGCTATCTATTTTTTCTTCTACCTCTTTGATCATAGTATCGGCATTAGTTGATTTTGCAAAGAAACCAATATTATTTTCCCAAAGGACAATGTCACTTTCGAGCTGTTTAATCTTTGTGAAAAACTTATCCCTTTCATTTCTTACTTTTCTTGAAGCTTTGGGATTAGCTTTCAGATTATCAAGTTTGGATTTATATTTAAGAATACTTTTATCATCATCCCCTATTTTCAGCTTATCAAATTCCTTATTGATAGCCATCCGGTATTTATTGGTTATCTCATCCTTCATATTAAAAGGAACAAAACCAATATCTGTCCATTTCCGCTGGAGGTCCTTAAGGCGTTCAAATGCAGTCTGGACATCATTTCCCGGTTCAAATTTCTCAAGCTCATCGATTATGGCAAGCTTGGCTTTCAGATTGTCCTCATAAGAAGTGTCGAGAGCAGCAAAATATTCAGTTTTACTGTTAAAAAAATGATCACATGCATTGCGGAATCTCTTCCAGCATCTTTCAGACTGCTTTCTGGGAACCGGGCCGATTTCTTTCCATTCTCTCTGAAGCCTGATTAATGCATCGGAAGTGGCTTTCCAGTCGGTACTTTCCTGCAATGCTTCAGCCTCTACACAGAGTTCGGTTTTTCTCTGAAGATTAACTAGCTGTATCTCCTTATTGTCGGCATAGAAGCCTCTCTTCTTTTCAAAAAAAGCATCACATGCTTCTCTGAACCTCTGATAAACTTTGTTGTTTTGCTTTTTAGGAGCGAATCCTATAGCGCGCCACATTTTCTGAAGCTCTACAACCTTATCGGCTTTTTCATCAAAATCTTTGAAATTTTTGATTTCCATCATGTTGATGGCATCAACTTCTTCGCAAAGAACAACTTTTGCATCAAGATTTTTTTTCTGATCATCCTTCTGCTTTTCAAAGTACTCATGATGCCGTTTATTGATCTGAGAAGTAGCTTCCTTGAATCTCTCCCAAATCTCATTTTTTGACTCTGCCGGAACAGGACCTACTTCGCGCCACTGATTATGGAAATCCTGTAAAAATCTGAAAGCATTAACCGGATTTGGTTCAAGCAGCAGCTGTTCTGCTTTTTCACAAAGCAACACTTTAGCTTCAAGATTCTTTTTGAGATCAAGATCCCTCAGCTCTTTGTTTATTTTTATGTAATCGTAGAAGATCTCTACATAATGATGATAATTCTCCCACAAATCTTTCAGTGCGGTTTGTGGCACCACTCCAATCGAATGCCATTCATTCTGATATGTTCTGAAATCGTGAAATGTTTTATTTATCGATTCTTCCCTGTTTATCAGATCCTTAATCTTATCTATGATATCGTATTTCTTCTTCAGGTTCTCATATTTTTCTGCTTCCTGAATTTTATTATAGTCAGTTTTTTTCTCTTTGTACTTTTCTAAAAGATGCTTTACACGTGCATCTTCAGGATCAACCCACTGTCTGTAATCTTCAATTTTTCCGCCACCCTCAAGAAACTTGCTTTTTCTTTCTTCTGTCTCACTCTTCAATTTCTTATAAAACAGGATCTTGATCCGTTCAACATCATCTCTGATCTCAATCGCAGGGCGATTTTCAATCAGTAGTCCTAAAGTTTCAACAAGTTCATGTTTTGAGGAGCCGGAATAATCAACATCGGGAAGTTCAATATCGGCCAGTGAATGAAAATCAGCATCAGCACCAACTTCAACTGGCTCAGATTCTTCTTCAGCTGTAATTTTTCCATCTTCAACTACTTTATCTGTATCATCTTCAGTTTTTTCGGCATCTTCCAAAGAGTCAGTCTCCTCATTGGTTTCTGCATGCATGGCATCCTCAGTATCGTGGACATTTTCATTAGCCACGGATTGTTCTTCATGAACAGAGTCATCCGGATTTTTCTTGGTCATAATCAATCCTTTTATAGTTCAGCTCGTTATCAGAAATTTACACCATGGCATTCCATGGCATTTTCAGAGTACGAAAATATTGAAATATTTAATAATACTCAAAGTTTTAACATAAATAAATGTGAGAATCAGTTAATAAGCACCCTTGAATAATTTTAAAGTTTTCTAAAATCTATATTTTTGTATCCCCCAAAATGATGAATAAATTATATATTTGAATAATAATTACAGAAATATTAAGCAAAATGGATAAGAATCAGATAATAATCGTAGTAGTTATTCTTGTTGCAATAGCTATAAGATTATATATGAAATATGTGAAAAAGAACCAAGTTACTACAGGAACCAAAAAAAACACCTCCTTTCCTTCCGGTACTATTGAAGATGAATACGAACCTTACTCCAAGAAATGAAATCAGCTATTTCCTGTTCTTTGTGATTAAATAGCGGAAGGGATTAATAATCTTCTGAAGCAGCCTGATGTTTTCTGTAATTATTTCCGCATTACCCTGCATATTCTGAGTAAATTCCAGTTTAATCCCATAGAGTGTCGTAAGGCCTTCAGGCAACTCGATTTCAATTACATATGAATCTCCGGCAGGAACAAGTGAAATAGACTTTACTTTTCCTCGCACCATCCCGTATTCAAGATATGGGTATCCGCTTAATTTTATGTTTACTGACTGACCGGTTTTTACTTTTCCTGATCTCTGCATTTTCAGGTTAATTCTTCCAAGAAAATTGCCGGTTTCAACAGGAACAATACTGACCACTGGTTCATCTTTCACAACCGATTGATTCGCGCTCCAGAATTTAGTGAATGAAACGATACCGTCTACCGGTGATACCAGCAGGTATGTACTTTCCCATGCGTTCAGTTGAGCTTTCAGATTGAGAAAGGATTCAAGCAATGAAAACAAAAGCTTATCTTTTTCATCGACCCTGGTTATACGGTAATCCTGCAGTAACTGGTGTTTTTCAGCCAGCTCAATTGATTTTGAAGAATGGTCAAGACGAACCTGCTGCAGCTCCATATTTACTCTTAACAATGCCTGACGCGATCGTTCTATATCACTTTGAGTAAGCACGTTCTGAGTAAATAATAAAGAATCGCGGTTAAACTTTTTTGCTTCTATGCGTTGATTTTCAGAATAAAGTCTTTCTTTGATTCCAAGCCGTCTTATGTATTCATCGATACTGCTTATTTCCTGAGAAAGTGAGATTAATTTATTCCCGTAAAAATCATTTGTAACATAACTATTATAATTTGAAAGGCTTTTCAGGAAAGTACCATAAGAACCTTGCAGTTCGCCAAGAGATGAAAATAGCGGTAATGTATTGTATGATAGAAGATCTGGTCTTTTTATTGTGTCTGTTAACTGTCCGAGTAATTGAATGTCGCTTAAAGAAGCGGTTGTTTCCATAAGAGCAACCAACTGACCGGCTTTCACCTTTTCTTTTTCCTTTACATATAATGAGTTGATATGACCTGTAATTTTTGTAACAAGGGTCACAGGGGGATTTTCGGTTGTAATAACAACCGGGGCAGGTATTGTATCGGGGTATTTTATTAACCAGGCAAATATGACAAACAGAATAAAAACCAGAATCATTACTGTGGCTCCCCATCTCAGAATCAATCTGGGAGGCCTTCCCATAATTTCTCTTACAGGTTCGGAATAGAGTATCTCAGGTCTCTGGTTTTTCATCTTCTACTCTTAGCTGCCAAGTTCAAGCTGGTTTTTAACAAGATTAAAATATGCGCCCTTATTCAGAATCAGAGCTTCATGAGTTCCGGTTTCAATTATTCTGCCATTGTCAAGAACCACAATCTTATCGGCATTCCGAACCGTACTTAATCTGTGAGCAACAACAATTACAGTTTTCCCTTCAAAAAATTCTGAAAGATTTTCAACAATTACTTTTTCATTATTCGCATCCAGTGAGTTCGTTGCTTCATCAAATATTATAATATCAGGATCTTTATATACAACCCTTGCAATAAGCAATCTCTGTTTCTGACCTTCACTCAGACCATGGCCATTTGCTCCGATCCTGGTGTTATATCCCAAGGGAAGCGCTTCAATAAAGCCTCTTATGTTCGCAATGTCAACAGCCCTGATCAGTCTCTCCTCGTCTATCTCTCCAGCTCCCGGAGCAATATTTGCCGCAATGGTATCGGGAAACAGGAAACCATCCTGCATAACTGCACCTACTTTGTTTCGCCATACTCTCAGGCTGAGGTTTGACAACCTGATATCTCCAATTAATATATCACCGGTTATAGGATGATAAAATCCCAGCAGCATTTTTAACAATGTAGTTTTGCCACTACCGCTGGTCCCTACGATTGCAGTAATCTTATTTTCCTCAATAAAAAGGTCAATATCCTTTAAGGCATAGGGTGAACGGGGTCCTTCGTACTGAAACGACAAGCTGTTTATATAGATATCCTTCTTTTCCGGAAGCTTTAGAATTTTAATCTCAGGATCAGGCTCTTCTTCTTCGAGATTATGTACTTCTGCCAGACGGTCGAGGCTCATCTTTGCATCCTGTGACATTCTGAAAAAGCCAATAATCTGGCTTACAGGCACGTTAAGTTGTCCTATTATAAACTGAACAGCCAGCATCATACCAAGTGTCATATTACCTTTTAATACAGCTGTTGCGGCAACAATTGTGATCAGGACATTTGTTATTTCATTAATAAAAGTGGCGCCTGCGCTCTGGTATTGTGCAAGGGTTAAACCCTTTACCTTTAACCCAAACAGTGTAGCCTGAAGCTTCTCCCACTCCCATCGCTGACTCAGCTCACTCTGTGTAAGCTTAATCTCCTGCATTCCATTAACAATGCTGATAAGCTTGCTCCCCGATACTGACATTTGTTTGAACCTCTGATGATCTAACCTTCCTCTCGATTTCATAAAAATTGAAACCCATCCGATATACAGAAGTGAACCGGAAAGAAAAAGGACCAGAATTTTAATGCTGAAAACAGCCAGAACAATGCCAAAAACAACAAGATTAAAGAATGAAAATAGAATATTTAAACTCGCTGAAGTAAGGAATTCCTCAATCCTGTTATTGTCTTCCACGCGCTGAAGAATATCACCTGTAAGTTTGGTGTCGAAGAATGCTACAGGAAGAGACATAAGCTTCTGCAAAAAACCTGAGATAACCGCTACGTTCACTCTCGATCCTATATGCAGAAGCAGCCATCCGCGTATGAATTCTACCGACATTCTTCCGAACACAAGAGCCAATTGTGCAAAAAGAATAAGGTAAATAAACCCCAGGTCGTTGTTATTCAATCCAATATCCACTATTGCCTGGGTCAGGAACGGAATAACAAGCTGTATGCAGCTGCCGAGTATCAATCCAAGAATAAGCTGATACAGATATTTTTTATAGAATCTGAAATATCTGAAAAGAAATTTAAAACCTCCTGATTTTTCCTTCTCACTTTCGTTCTCATAAAGTGAAGGTGTCGGTTCAATTATCAAAACAAGCCCTGATGGCTTGTCATCGATAACTGTAGATGCCCAGTTTCGTAAAAATTCAGCTTTCGTATATTTCACCAGACCTATAGCCGGATCGGCAGCCCAGATTTTATCTTCTTTTATTTTATAAACTACAACAAAATGTTTTTGTTTCCAATGAACTATGCATGGCAAAGGAACATTCTCACTCAGCAGGTCGAATGAAATTTTTACACCGATTGTTCTGAAACCTAACGAATCTGCTGCTTCTGACAAACCAAGAAATGAAACTCCTTCCCGGGTTATATAACATTTTCTACGGAGCGTCTCAATTGAAAAATTCATTTTGTAAAAACCTGCTATCATTTTCAGACAGGCAGGACCGCAATCCATTGCATCAGGCTGTTTTACAAACGGGAACGACATTTTAAGCTACGAGGGATTGATTTATAACTCAAGTAAAGATATTTATATTTTGATAAGAAAATATTGGGTATTATATAAAATTGGATGAGACTGAACACTTAAAGGAGTTTTGAGTTTTGAAATAGTATATTTACCGATTGATTTTTTACGTACACTGGGTTGTTTAACAGAGTTTCCGATATCAGCATTATAGACGGCATTCGCAATCAGGATGATAAAACTCTTAATTGGCTATATGACAATTACTTACCTGCAGTTAAAAAACACGTACTTAATAACAGTGGGTCAAAACATGATGCATCAGATGTGTTCCAGGATACAATAATTGTGCTATATAATCAGATTACTGAGAGTACATTGAATCTGAGATTAGACCTGAAAGGTTATTTTCTCGGAATAGCCAGGAATGTTTGGAATGAACAACTTCGCAGAAACCAAAAAACACTTGAGCTTGAATTCGATCTGCCTGAAGATGAAGCCCAGGAAGAGATGGAAGATCAAACCCTGGAAAGAATCGTCACAAAAGTGTTTCCGATGTTAAAACCAGATGAACAAATGATCCTGCGTCTTTTTGCTGAAGATATGTCTTATGAGGATATAGCTGTTAGAATGGATCTTAAGAATGAGACTAACGCCAGGAGAAAGAAATATCTTAGCAAGGAAGCTCTGCTTGGGTTATTAAAAAATGATTCTGAATATCAGGAATATCTGCGCTTGCGATAGTATGCAATAGAACCTGCAAAAATCAATAAACCCAGCATAATTAATATGCCAGCTTTTAATTTATCATGATGATAAATGGCTGAGTCACTTCCGTAAACTACCATTGAAGACCAGTAATATGGATGAGACCTCAATTGATCAGCATTTTTCAGAAAAAGTATACGTGCTCGTTTTAGAGAAACACTCTTTGAATATCCATTTTCTAGATTATCATAGAACATCTTCACAATTTCCGTCCCCGATTTATCCTCTATTTCCCACATCGACATAATTACGGAAAGGCTTCCTGAATAAATAAATCCTCGTGCGAGACTTAAAATTCCTTCCCCGGAAAAAAGCATCCCTATGCCAGTATTACATGAACTAAGGACAACCATCTTTGCTTTAAGAGGTATGCCATATATTTCAAATGTTTTTAGATAACCATCTTCAGTTGAGTCATTTGAATGACTGAAGATCAATGTGGAACGCATAGGATCTTTATCATTTAAAAGGGTATGCATGGCAAGATGGATAATATCATATTTTCCCGATTCATTTTTAAATACAGATTCTTTTGCATCTTTATTTATGTACAATTTTCCCCCTGTGATACTCGTTACATATTGTGCCTCCTGCCTCGCAAAAGGTAGATCATTCAGGGTACCCAAATTACCCTGACGTGATTGCATTACTGACTGTATATCAATCGCTTCCGGATAATCTGGAGCAAAAGCTATCAGACTATTTTCACTGCTGTTCTTCCTCTGAATCATTTCAGCCATCAAAGTTGCCGAATAGGTATATGATATATCCAGGTTGTACATAAGGTATTTTAGTTTATTATATCGTATTCCATTACCCGAGTCAGTAGTTGTGAGGAAAGATTCAAATGGCAGGTACGACAGGAAGTTGTCGGGTGAGATTACGAGCCGGTCTGAAATAAGAAATGGTCTGATAGGCGCGACAAGAGCTTTGTAAAGACTATAACCAAGAGTTTTAAATTCTTCGAAATTATGAGTGGCATTATCAGAAGAAGATGGTTTTGATAACAGGTTCCTGAAGCGTTTCAGATCATTATAGAATGAGGAATCTACTGGCTGAACAAGCAACTTCTGATATTTTCTGTTTACGACAAAAGTGTAGAGCAAAGTATCGGATAAAATGTAATTTACGTAATTTCCGTTATGACCTATGATGCCGGGAATGTCCTTAAATTCAGACATCCGTGTATTAAATCTTATTGCATAATAATCGGGGTACATTTTTTCAAATACCAGGATCAGAGAATCCCTTTTTCTCATTGTTTTAAGAAGACCTTCCTTCAATCCTGTAATTAACTCACTGTTTGGCGTTTTTTGGGAAGATTCATCTGATAAGCGAACCTCATAAAGACTTATTGCACGCTGAAGATCTTTTTCAAGATTCCCGACCTGAGCCGGAATATGAAGCTGTGTCGCCTTTAATTCCCTGGTTGAAGTCAACAAACCAGCCATCTTACTTTTTTCAGAATATTGAAAAGCGGTTTCGAGATAGTGTTTGTCACCGGTTTTATTATAGAGAAGGTTAAAATCTCTTATTACATTTAGATAAGATATACGGTATTTATCACCTAAAATAAGTCTGCTCTCCTCTTCACTTATATTTATTCTTACTTTATCAAGCACTGTAACCACTAATTCCGCAGTCGTTGCAGCACTCTTAAGTATAGCAGTATCTGCAGTCTGCTTGTAAATATCCAAAAGGATATTATATTTTATCTTAAGTATTTTTAATGTTGCGAGATCGGGTATCAAATTTTCGACAGGAGGATTTTCAGAAGTCTGGCTCTGCCTGTTATTAATAAGTAGTGTCTGTATGCTCTCGAGCGCTTCCTTTGATCTTCCAACTGCGTGCAATGTTAAAGCGTATCCTGCGATAATCGTATTTTTTAAATATAGATCCTCATCATTCTGATTAACATATTCAACACAAGCTTCAAGGCATTCCAGGGATTTAATATTATCAATTTTATTATCCCTCAGAAAATTACCGTAGTATGCAAGAACTTCATTATATATCCTGTCATTTGTTCCAAATCTTGCTTTTACCTTTTCAAGTGTTGTACTCAGGAGTTTTTCACCTTGCTCTGTTCTTTTGGAATTACTTAAAAAAGTTGTATAATTGCTTATTACACTATATTCGTGATGCGATGTGTCTTCCATAGTCAGGCTCACAGCCTTTTCATAATATTTTGCTGCTTCTTCCGGTGCACCTAGGGCATTATAGTTTGATGCTAAATTTCTTAACAAATCTATATAGTGTGATTTATCAGACGGATGGATCTTTTCAAAAATTGATTCAGCTTTATCATAATATATTTTTGCCTTGGTGTAATCGTACAGCCAGCTGTAAATCACACCCATATTGGTGTATATTAATGCCAGAAAATCTGGTTCTGTTTTTCCCGGGTTCTCATTAACAATTCGTAATGCTATATTCATATTGGTCAATGACTTTTCATAGTCTTTCATTTCCAAATATGCAGTTCCCAGAGAGAAATAAGAGAGAAACAACCGTGGGTCGAATTCACCATAAATTTTTTTTCCGGTATCAAGAGCTTTTAATGCACAAATCTCATACTTATCAAGGTTTCCAAGATTTTCGTAATTTGTACTCATATTATAATATGTTTTCATATAGGTCGCATCGAACTCTCCTTTTTCCTCTTTGATTGTGAGACAGTCAGAAAAATATTTCAACGCTGTGTTGTATGAACCAGTCTTCGAATAGTAAATTCCCAAAAGATAACAGGATTCTGAAGAGGCAATATTATTTCCGTTACTACTATCTATAATATCCAAAAGCTTTTTCACAAAAATACCGGCTTTAGCTAAGTCATCTCCAACCAAACAAGACTTGAGTGAATCGTTAAGATCTTTGACCGAATTTAGTTGAGTGTCTTCCAGACTAAAGCTTCTTTCGGAATACATAATATTACCTGCAAGTGATTCACATGTCAGCAAACCAGTGATCAGTAACAAACATGCCAGAACACATCTTGAGGTTTGTTTATTAAAATTCATGAATCGGTCTTCTACGGTTTAGAGTTTTCCCGCCTCAAAGATAATAAACAAAATAACATTCAACATTAGAGAAAAATTGCCTTTTGTAATATACTGATTATGAGTTAATTAAAAAATAGTTTAAAAATAGTTCGATTTTTTGTGTCACAAAATGGCATGTTTCGACACTTAGTAATATAGAGACTGATTAAAGACCTAAACTGAATTAATAAATTGATTATGAAAAACCTGAATAACGAAATTAACGGAAATATCTTTGCTGAGTTTATTCTTTCAAATGAAGAGATGATTTGTGTACGTGGCGGTGCTGAAGAAGAAGGGCCAAAACCTACTCCGCCTCCGATTATAATCTGAAATTTAAAAGCAATACGAAAGAACTATTATTTTAATAAGCTGATAGCCGGATTAACAGAATAATAAGGAATATAACATAAAGCAGAGGCTTTTAATTTAACCGCTTTTATTAGTTTGAGGGGGAAAATAGCAGGAAACGGATACTGTGCTCTTATAACTAACGGTTTAACTATGAAAAAAAAATCATTGAATTATTTGAACTTTTAATATAATAGAAATGAAAACAAATGACTTTTCAAACTTCATCGAAAGGTTTAATGCCGGCGAGATGAGCGAAACAGAAAAACAGTGGTTCGAAAAAGAGATCGATGGCAATGTGGAATTGCGCAACGAAGTCAATCTGAGAAAACGTACTGATGAAATTTTGAAAAATCAGGATGTGATGGCTTTGAGGAACAGACTTAATGCTATCGAAAAGAAGAGAAATATGGTGGATACGACCACAAAAAGGTTTCGGATCCCCATCTATATTCGTTATGCGGCAGTTATTACGGTACTCGTTCTTATTGCAACACTGACCCTTTTCCCTGGGAAAAGTCTGAATAATGACGAAATTATGAAACGCTATTATAAAGTATATGAACCACCTACAAGCCAGAGATCGGCAACAGCAGGAGCAGATGCTGATTTCACTCTCGCGCTTGAGTTCTAC
>JBBRSO010000014.1:0-42479 GCA_038245405.1 Bacteroidales bacterium | reverse complement strand
TGATCTTTCGAAATTCTTTTCTGGAGCTTCCTCGCTTCTTCAGTATCGTATTGCTCCTGCGCTTTTTCAACAAGAGAGACAATATCACCCATCCCAAGTATCCTGTCGGCCATCCTGTCGGGATAGAAGATGTCAATAGCTTCCATCTTCTCACCTGAACTGACAAATTTAACAGGCTTATTTACTACGGCTTTGATAGAAAGTGCCGCTCCTCCCCTTGTATCTCCATCGAGTTTTGTCAATACCACACCATCAAAATCAAGACGGTCGTTGAACTCTTTTGCGGTATTAACGGCATCCTGTCCGGTCATTGAATCGACAACAAACAGTATTTCATGCGGACTGACGGCATCTTTAATGGATGCTATCTCCTTCATCATCTCTTCATCAATAGCCAAACGACCAGCAGTATCTATGATCACAACATCGTAACCGTTCTTTTTAGCTTCTTTTACAGCATTCCTTGCTATTGCTATAGGATTAAGATTCCCATCCTCAGTATATACCGGCACTTCAATCTGACCACCAATTATCTTTAACTGCTCGATAGCTGCAGGACGATAAACATCGCAAGCTACAAGCAATGGATTTTTCCCCCTTTTGCTTTTAACCCATTTTGCGAGTTTTCCGCTAAAGGTTGTTTTACCGGAGCCTTGCAGACCGGCAATCAATATAATTGATGGGTTGATCTTGATGTTAATGTCAGTCTTGTCGACTCCCATAAGCACAACCAGCTCGTCATGAACGATCTTAACCATCATCTGGGACGGGTTGACCGAATCAAGGACTTCCTGACCAATAGCTTTTTGCTTTACAGTATCTGTGAATTGTTTGGCAATCTTGAAGTTTACATCAGCATCGAGTAATGCCCTTCGCACTTCCTTAAGCGTTTCGGCAATGTTTATCTCCGATATCCTGCCCTGCCCCTTTAATAACTTAAAGGATTTCTCCAGCCGTTCACTTAAATTTTCAAACATACGGTTCTAATTAAAAGTTTATAATTCCGAAGCACTGAGTGAAGCTCTGTGAGAAGCCGAAGGGCTACATTCTTTCAGGCATTTCAATACCCAACAGCCACATTCCCTTATATATTATCTCACTAGTGACCTTTGATAAGGCAAGTCTGAAATTTCTTTTCTCCACTTCGTTCTCGCCCAGTATAGTGAAGTCGTGATAGAACTGATTGTATTCTCTTGAAAGATCATAGCAATAATTAGCTATCAGAGCCGGGCTGTAACCTGTGGCAGCAGAAGAAACTGTTTCAGAGAATTTTCGCAACAGCTTTATCAGATCTATCTCTTTCTTACCGGCTTTTTCACCCGTATAAGTTAGGTTACCGGTATTTATTCCCATCTGTTCAGCTTTACGGAATACCGACATTATCCTTGTATAAGTATACTGTATGAACGGGCCCGTATTTCCATTGAAATCTATTGACTCAGCCGGATTAAATGTCATATTTTTCTTTGGGTCAACTTTGAGGATGTAATATTTCAGGGCTGCCATTCCAATCTTTCTGAAAATTTCATCTTTTTCAATATCGGTGAAGTCGGAAAGCTTGCCAAGCTCCAGTGAGACTTCCATCGCTGTCATCTGCATCTCTTTTATGAGATCATCTGCATCAACGATAGTTCCTTCGCGTGATTTCATTTTACCCTCAGGAAGCTCAACCATTCCGTAAGAGAAATGAATCAATCCATCGGCCCAATTATATCCCATTCGTTTAAGGATAGCTTTAAGCACCTGGAAATGATAGTTTTGTTCATTCCCTACAACATAAATATTCTTGTCGAAATGATAGTCATTGTATCTGCCCACGGCAGTTCCAAGATCCTGAGTCATATAAACAGCTGTACCGTCTGAGCGAAGTAAGAGCTTCTGATCCATTCCTTCGGGAGTCAGATCAGCCCATATGGAGCTGTCAGTATTTCTGTAAAGATGATTATTTTTCAGCGCTTCGAGAACAATGTCTTTTCCTACTTTATAAGTATCTGACTCATAATAAATTTTGTCAAAATCAACACCCAGCTTTTTATAAGTTTCATCGAAGCCCTTATAAACCCATGTGTTCATCATCTTCCACAAATCAACAACATCCTTATCGCCGGCTTCCCATTTCAGGAGCATTTCACGGGTTTCTTTCATCAGCGGCGCAGAGGTCTTAGCATCTGCTTCACTCATACCCTCATCGATAAGCTTCTGTACCTGGATTTTATAATGCGAGTCGAACAGAACATAATATTTCCCTACCAGGTGGTCGCCTTTCATTCCCGATGATTCGGGTGTTTCACCGTTTCCGAATTTTTGCCAGGCAAGCATAGATTTGCATATGTGAACTCCCCTGTCATTCACAATATTTGTTTTTATAACATTGTGTCCTACTCCCGACAAAATACGGTAGAGGGAAAAACCAAGCAGGTTATTCCTGATATGTCCCAGATGCAATGGTTTATTTGTATTAGGGGAAGAGTATTCCACAAGGATTGTTTCCGGTGAAGAAACAGCGCAATTTTCGAGGTGGCTTTTCTCCGCAGCGAGATTTTTGAAGTATCCCACCCACCATGAATCTGAGATTTCAAGATTCAAAAAGCCCTTGATAACATTAAAGCCGCAAACTGCGTCGAAATTTTCCATGAGATGCTGGCCAATCGTTTCTCCGGTCTTTTCGGGAGTGTTTTTGGAGAAGCGCAGAAGCGGAAAGACAACAAGTGTAAAATCACCTTTAAAATCTTTTCTTGTTTCCTGAATCTGAATCAACTCACCCTTAACTTCGCTATTATAAATAGATTGAACTGCTTCCTTTATTTTTTCTTTAAGAATAATCTCCATTTTTTCCTTAACAATTTTCAGGTTGCAAAGATAGCATTTTAATATATTGAATAGCAAGAAAACAAGCCCAAAAAGGGCATAAAACATATATCATAAAAATTCTTTTGTTTATACCAAACTACCAAATTATTTGACAACCGATCAGTTTCTTTTGATAAACAAAAATTTCATAATTAAAAACTTATTATACTTTTGAATATGATTTTTTTATAACTTTAACATCAATAATAGATTTAAAAGGTGGATTTGAAAAATTTATTTATCGAACCGACTGCTAAAACACCCCAGGTAGATTTAAATTATCCTTCAGGTGAACTTATCATGTCAGGAAGGTCAATCCCGGAAAATGCTGCAATAATTTATGAAGCAATTCTCAAATGGGTTAGCGAATACATTAAAAACCCAAGGCCCACCACAAATCTGCGTCTTAACCTTGAATACTTCAATACAGCTTCGGCAATCTGGCTGGCAAAAATCGTTCAAACACTCGGATCTATCAAAGACAGTGAGTACACACTCATGATACATCTCTATTTTAATATTGAAGATTATGATAACATGGAAGCGGAAGATCTTAAAGATGAGCTTCATCCTATTATTCATATGATTGGAGTACCTACTGTAAGTCTTGGCATTAAGATTTACGGCACTGATGACAAAGGAGAGATATTAAAAGAGTCGATGGTTCTTATTTAATCGCCTCCAACTTTTACCTTTAAACTATTAATTCTTCATTTCTTTGGCATAACTTTCGTCAATTAAATGTAATCTTATGCAAACACCCTTCGTTGTTTTGCTATCAATATTTACTATCATGGAGACATTCCCCCAAAATAATACGACTGACAGACAGCCGGTTGCGGCAGGAAAATTTTATCCTGCTGACAAAGATGAGCTTTTAACAGATCTGACACAACTTTTCAAATCCTGCAAAAAAACAACCGATAACCATAACGTCAGAGCTATAGTCAGTCCTCATGCCGGGTATATCTACTCAGGGAAGGTTGCTGCATCTGCATTTTCCGCTATCCCTAAAGAAGCAGTCTATAAAAATATATTCATCATCGCTTCAAGTCATGTGATGTACTTCAACGGCGCTTCAGTTTACAACAGCGGCGACTATGTAACTCCTCTCGGGAGAGTCAAAGTAAATAAAGAGATAGCCAATGATCTGATTATGAAAAATAAGCTTTTCGATTTTCCTACAGATGCGCATATTAAAGAACATAGTATCGAAAATCAGTTGCCTTTTGTACAGTTTTATTTCAAAAATAATCCTCCGATTGTGCCGATTATTATTGGAACCGATGATGAGAATACAGTAAAAAAAATTGCAGAAGCTCTTCAGCCTTGGTTTATACCTGAAAACCTGTTCATTATAAGCAGCGATTTCTCTCATTACCCCTCGTATGAAGATGCGATTATTGCGGATAAACTGACTGCAGAAAGTTTCATATCGGGCAATATCAAAACATTTCTTAAACAGTTAAATGAAAACTCAACAAGGAAAATCAATGGACTGGCAACAAGTATGTGCGGGTGGACTTCAGGACTGTCACTTCTGTATCTCAGTGAAGGAAATAAAAACCTCGGCATAAGACTGGTCGATTACAGCAATTCAGGCGATGTTCCGAATGCCGGTAAAGCTGAGGTTGTCGGATACAATGCTCTGGTAATGTTCGGGAATAAATCAGAGGCTGCTCCTCTCCCTGTGAGTTTCTCTTTTACAAATGAAGAAAAGATGAAGCTTTTTAAGATTGTAAGAAACTCTATTGAGACAAAGTTTTTAAACGATAAAAAATATTCCGTCGACGAATCATCTCTACCAGAAACACTAAAACAACCTATGGGCGCTTTTGTGACACTTAAAATCAATGGGACTTTAAGAGGTTGCGTAGGGAGATTCCCTTCCTCTGATCCGCTTTATAATGTTGTACATGAATCGGCATTATCTTCTGCATTCGATGATCCCAGGTTCAATCCTCTTACAAAAGAAGAATATATAAACACCGATATTGAGATCACAGTTCTCGGTCCAATGAAGAAAATAAAAGACATTAATGAGATTGTACTGGGGAAACATGGGATTTATATAAAAAAGGGGAATAATTCAGGAACAATGCTCCCCCAGGTTGCTACAGAGAACAATTGGACGGTTGAAGAGTTTCTGGGATATACATCAAAGGAGAAAGCAGGTATTGGCTGGGACGGATGGAAGGATGCCGAGATTTTTATTTATGAAGGGGTTATACTGCATCAATAGGAAAGTTTGTCAATTATGAAATTCACCTGAATATCAATTTTTTTTGTCAAAATGAAAAAATCAGAAGCAAAAGACCGCATAAACAACCTTCGAAAGCAAATTGAAGAACATAACAATAGTTATTATAATCTTAATCAACCGACGATTTCTGATTTTGAATATGATCTTCTGCTAAATGAACTGGAGGCTATTGAGAAAAAATACCCTGAATTCATAACCTCCGACTCTCCCACACTGCATGTCGGAAGCGATATTACAAAAGAATTCGTACAATATGATCATAGGTATCCAATGCTCTCACTCGGGAATACTTATAGTGAGGAAGAGCTTCGGGAGTTTGATATCAGGACCCGTAAAACAATTTCAGAGCCAATTGAATATGTTTGTGAATCAAAATTTGACGGGGCATCAATAAGTATAACTTACAAGGATGGTAATTTATTCCGGGCCTTAACAAGGGGTGATGGAACCCGTGGAGATGATGTAACATCGAACGTTAAAACTATCAGGAATATCCCCTTGAAAATAAAACAAACGGGAATCCCGGCAGAATTTGTAATCAGGGGTGAGATTATAATGCCACGACCAGTATTTAACAGGCTCAATGAAGAAAGAGCAGCTGCAAATTTAGCTCCCTTTGCCAATCCGAGGAATGCAGCGGCCGGCACGCTTAAACTGCTTGATCCAGCAATAGTAGCATCACGATCTCTTGACTGCATGATCTACTTTCTGCTATCAGAGGATCTGCCACATGCCAATCACTATGATAATCTCAAAGAAGCAGCGGGATGGGGTTTTAAAGTTGCTGACAGTATAAAGCTTTGTAAAACTATCGATGAAGTATTGGTCTTCATCGCTTTCTGGGAATCGGGAAGGAAAGAACTTGATTATGATACCGACGGGGTTGTCGTTAAAATAAATTCAATCAGACAGCAGGAGGAATTGGGATATACAGCTAAATCACCACGATGGGCAATAGCCTATAAATATAAAGCTGAAGAAGCAACAACAAAACTGTTATCTGTAACATTCCAGGTAGGCAGGACAGGAGCTGTAACGCCTGTAGCAAATCTTGAACCTGTTTTCCTTTCGGGTTCTACAGTGCGCCGGGCTACTCTTCACAATGCCGATCAGATTGAACTTCTCGATCTTCATTTGAACGATACTGTTTTTGTTGAAAAAGGAGGCGAAATAATACCGAAAATTGTAGGTGTTGATCATTCAGTGAGAAATGAAACACATACAAAAATTGAGTTTATTACCAATTGTCCGGAGTGCGGAACTCCTTTGGTTAAAAATGAGGGTGAGGCGAATCACTTTTGTCCGAACTACTTACACTGCCCACCGCAGATAAAAGGCAGGATCGAGCATTTTATAGGCCGTAGAGCGATGGATATTGATGGGCTGGGTGAAGAGACAATCGATTTGCTTTTTACAAAAAAACTGATCCGTAATATATCGGACTTGTATGATTTAAAAGCCGGACAATTGACTCCGCTGGAACGGCTGGGCGAGAAATCAACCAATAATATTCTGAAAAGCATTAAACAATCCCTTGATACGCCATATCCAAGGGTCCTTTTCGCGCTTGGAATACGACATGTTGGTGAAACAGTTGCCAAAATTATTTCACGGAAATTCAGAACAATAGATGATCTTATCATGGCGAGCTCAGAGCAGTTAACAGAAGTAAATGAAATCGGCCCGAAAATAGCCTCCAGCATTATCGCATATTTTTCAGACAAGGATAATATGGAAATGATCGACAAGTTAAAGAGAGCAGGTGTAAGGTTCAGCGATGGAAGTGAAAACACGCCTGCCGGCAATTCGCTGGAAGGCAAAACAATAGTTATTTCAGGCACATTCGCGAAGCATAGCAGAGATGAATACAAGGAGTTAATTGAAAAAAACGGAGGAAAGAATGTGTCATCAGTATCGGGTAATACATCATTTATTCTTGCCGGAGAGAACATGGGTCAGTCAAAAAAAGAGAAAGCTGATGATCTTAAGGTTCCATTGATCAGTGAGTCAGATTTCCTCAGTATGATAGGTGAATAATAACAGAATGTCTTCCGCATATTTTAACAAAAAATGTTAGGTTTGTAATATGGAATTATTTAAAGGATTAAGAATAAGAATAGGGAATGCTATTCTGCATAACAAGATAAGCAGATCCAAAAGGAAAACATCGTACAACAACATTGAGCTTGTAAAAAATATCGGAATTGTATGGGATGCATCGAGTACCGAAGAGTTCCCTTGTCTTTCAAAGTTTCATCAGAAAATGGCAGAAAATAAAGCTGAAGTAAATATTTTAGGGTATTATTCAGGAAATAGCCTGCCAAATCAATATACTGCAATAAGATATCTCTCAATAATAAAAAAAGAAGAACTCAGTTTTTTTTATCATCCATTATCTGCAGGAATCAATACATTCGTCAATAAAAACTTTGATGTTCTTATTGATTTGAATTTCAAAAAACTTTTACCATTAAAATATATATCATCTTTATCAAATGCCAGGCTAAAAGTTGGTTTATTTGAATCTGAAACAGGAAGTAATACATTTGACCTTATGATGGACATAAAGAATCCGGTTAATGTTGAAGAATACCTGAATCAGGTTATACATTATCTTGAAATGATTAAATCCTGATCTTAAAATTGAAAATTTAAAATGAAAAAATTCAGAGGAACCGGAGTTGCAATAGTAACACCGTTTAAGAACGATACTAGCATAGACTTCGCTGCCCTGGGACGAATTGTAAATCATGTTATCACAGGAGGTGTTAATTATATTGTGATACTGGGCACTACTGGTGAATCAGTTACACTTACCAAGGATGAGAAGAAAGCAATTGTTTCATATGTTGTTGAAGTAACAGATGGCCGGGTACCCTTAATGCTTGGGATTGGAGGAAGCAATACCCAGGAAATAATTAATTATATACGTCAAACAAATCTTACCGGTGTTGAAGGGATCTTATCAGTTGCTCCATATTATAATAAGCCAAACCAGAGAGGATTGCTCCAGCACTTCAAAGCAATTGCCACATGCAGTCCCATTCCTGTGATTCTATATAATGTTCCCGGACGTACTGCAAGCAATATAACATCTGAAACTTGTCTTGAACTGGCTGCGGAATGTGAAAATATTGTAGGTATAAAAGAGGCGTCAGGTGATATAGCTCAGATCATGAGGATCATAAAAGGCAAACATGATAATTTCAGTGTAATTTCAGGCGACGATATGATGACTATTCCCATTATTGCTGCCGGTGGTGCCGGAGTCATCTCAGTTCTTGCCAATGCTTTTCCTGAAGCCACAAGCGAACTCGTTACAAATGCGTTGAAAAGCAATTATAAATCAGCACGTGAAATACAACTGCGGTATCTCGACCTTATAGAGCTTCTTTTTATCGATGGTAATCCGGCCGGCGTAAAAGCCATGCTCAGCATGATGAATCTAAGTCTTAATATCCTCAGGCTGCCGTTGGTACCTGTACATAGAACTATTTATACAAGGATTCAAAAAGCTATTGAAGAAGTAAAATAAGCTTAAATTAACAAGATTCCGTGTGCCGGGAGTTACGGATTTGCACCAGCTCTCTCTGCGTGCTGTAAACCGTGGCAGTTTTTATATTTCTTGCCGCTACCACATGGACAAGCATCATTCCTCCCGACTTTCTTATCAACTCTTACAGGTTCAGTCTTCTGATTTTTATCCTGGGGATCTCCGCCACCGCCACCGCTTGAGCTGTATTGCGAAAAATCGCTTTTTGAAGTTCTCATATTGCTCATGTCGACCTGGCGTCTCCTCTGTGCTTCTTTAACCTGTTCAGGATCCTGGGTAGGGATATGGCCCTTCATAAGGGTGCTCACCACATCCTTATTTACCTTTATGAGCATGGTTTTGAAAAGTTCAAAAGATTCAAATTTGTATATCAGCAGTGGGTCTTTCTGCTCATAAGTAGCATTCTGTACCGACTGTTTCAGCTCATCCATCTCCCTGAGATGTTCTTTCCAGGCATCATCAATTGTTGCCAGCACAACGGTTTTTTCATATGATTTTGCAAGCTCTTTCCCTTCAGATTCAGCTGTTGCTTTCAGATTTGTAACAACCTGGTAAACCCTTACACCATCAGAAATAGGCACTACAACATTCTCATAGACATGTGCCATTCTGTCGTATACATCTTTAAGTACAGGATAGGCCTGAGCAGAGATTGATTCAACCTTTCTTTTATAAGTATCGAGAACTTTTGAATATACATTTTCAGTCACCTCTTTTGCATTGGCGCTCTTGAATTTCGCATCCGGAACCGGAGAATCCATTGAGAATGAACGGATAAGATCGAAATCAAATCCTTCAAAATCGCCATCATTATGATATACATCAACAAGATTTTCAGTAACATCGAACATCATGTTTGCAATATCGACTGAAAGTCTTTCGCCGAGGAGAGCGTGTTTTCTTTTCTTGTAAATAACTTCGCGCTGTGAATTCATCACATCATCATACTCAAGGAGTCTCTTTCTTATCCCAAAGTTATTCTCTTCAACTTTTTTCTGTGCCCTCTCAATAGATTTTGTGATCATTGAATGCTGGATCATCTCACCATCTTTCAGTCCAAGCTTATCCATAATACCTGAAATCCTTTCGGAACCGAAGAGACGCATCAGCTCATCTTCAAGCGATACAAAAAATTGTGATGAACCGGGGTCTCCCTGTCGTCCTGAACGTCCTCTAAGCTGACGGTCAACCCTTCTTGACTCATGCCTTTCTGTACCAACTATAGCGAGCCCGCCTGCTTTTTTCACATCTGCAGTAAGCTTTATGTCAGTACCACGTCCAGCCATGTTTGTTGCTATGGTTATTGTTCCTGTCTTACCTGCTTCAGCCACAATCTCAGCCTCACGCTGATGCAGCTTGGCGTTCAGAACATTGTGCTTAAGACCTTTCATCTTCAGCATTCTGCTCAGCAGTTCGGATATTTCAACAGATGTAGTACCAACCAGGACCGGACGGCCCTGACGATTCATCTCAGCAATCTCATCAATTACTGCATTATATTTTTCCCTCTTTGTTTTATATACAAGATCTTCCTTATCAGCTCTTATAACCGGCCGGTTAGTAGGTATCACCACAACGTCGAGCTTATAAATATTCCATAGTTCACCTGCTTCAGTCTCAGCTGTTCCCGTCATACCAGCTAACTTATGATACATCCTGAAATAGTTCTGGAGTGTTACTGTTGCATAGGTCTGTGTTGCATCTTCAACCTTTACATTCTCTTTTGCTTCTATTGCCTGGTGAAGACCATCAGAATATCGTCTGCCTTCCAGTACACGGCCTGTCTGCTCATCGACGATTTTAACCTTATTATCTACAACAATATATTCCGTATCAAGGTCGAAAAGAGTCCACGCCTTAAGCAGCTGCGTCATGGTATGAACTCTTTCCGATTTAACTGAATAATCCTGCAACAGTTCATCCTTCACCTTTAGCTTTTCACGGTCTGAAATTCCGGATTTCTCTATATCAGCAATTTTTGAACCTACATCAGGAAGAATGAAGAAGCTTATATCTTCAACTGAATCTGCAATAAGATCGAGGCCCTTTTCAGTAAGCTCAATTGAGTTTGCCTTTTCATCGATGATAAAATATAGCGCATCTGTTGCTTTAGGCATTTCCTTGCTGTTATTCTGCATATAGAAATTCTCAGTCTTCAGAAGAAGTGATTTATTTCCTTCTTCACTGAGGTACTTTATCAATGCATTATTCTTAGGAAGTCCCTTGTATGCTCTGAGGAGCAGAAGGCCCCCTTCATCATTTTTATTATCGTGTATTAGTTTTTTTGCATCGGCCAGAATTTGAGTAACTAATTTTTTCTGAGCATTTACGAGTTTGTCGACTTTGGGTTTCAGCTCATCAAATTGCTGGGTGTCGCTTTTGGCCGTTGGTCCTGAGATAATAAGCGGTGTACGGGCATCATCGATCAGCACAGAGTCGACCTCATCAACAATTGCATAATGATGTTTCCGCTGCACAAGATCCTCGGGATTGACTGCCATATTATCGCGCAGATAATCAAAACCAAATTCATTATTTGTTCCAAATGTTATATCAGCGTTGTAAGCTTTGCGTCTGTCAGGCGAATTAGGCTGGTGCTTATCTATACAATCAACACTGAGACCGTGAAATTCATATATCGGTCCCATCCACTCAGAGTCGCGTTTTGAAAGGTAATCGTTAACTGTAACGATATGTACTCCACGTCCTACCAGTGCATTCAGGAAGACAGGAAGTGTGGCAACAACAGTCTTACCTTCACCGGTACCCATCTCAGCAATTTTGCCCTTGTGAAGCGCTACACCTCCAATAAGCTGGACATCATAATGGACCATGTCCCAGGTTATCTCATTTCCACCCGCGATCCACTTGTTGCTCCATAGCGCTTTGTTGTCCTTAATGGTAATGCTTTCTCTTGTGGCAGCAAGATCTCTGTCATATTGTCGTGCCGTAACTTCAAGGACACTGTTTTCCTTAAATCGCTTTGCCGTTTCTTTTACAATCGCAAACGCCTTAGGCACAATATGATCAAGGGTCACTTCAAGCTTCTCGTTTATTTGTTTCTCTATCTTATCTATCTCATTGTAGATCTCTTCCTTAAGATAAACATCTTCCTCATTTTCAGCTTTATCCTTTAGAGAGAGTATATTTTTTTCATCGGATTCTATGCTTGAGTGTATCTCATTCCTGATTTCCTGGGTCAGATCCCTCAGCTGGTCATTGGATATGCCCTGTAATTTATCGAATTCAACATGGATCTTATCGATGTACGGATTAATTTCCTTTATGTCTCTTTCATATTTATTACCCAGAAACAGTCCTAATACATTGTCTATAATGCTCATTTTAAGGTGTTTTTACAATTTTTTTTATTATCCAGCAAAATTAGCTTTATTTTCTGATTTAAAATTCCAACAAGGGGATTAATGCAAAAACCCCGCCACTTTTGCGGGGTTTTGCCTTTTATTTAATAAGACTATATCTGACTGTTTTTATTCCATCATCAAGATATACAAGAATAATATAAATTCCGTTCGGGTGGCCTGAAATATCAATTTGGAATCCTGACGGTTCTTTAGTGTAATTATCAGTTATACATATGCCCGATGAATTAAACACTCTATAGCGAACATTCTTGTTAACCATCTGGCCTGTAGTAACATTTATGTATCCGTTACCCGGATTAGGATAAATACTTAACGACTGGGTTGCAACCTCAGGAAGAGCATCCACAAGGGGAGTTATTTTTAAATCTTCGACAACCCAACCCCAACCGTTCGCAAATGGGTCAGAGAATAACCTGAATCTTATAAGCAATGTGTCGTTAACGGCAAAATTGGCAGACGGCTTCGCAAGGAAGGTGTGTTTCTGCAACATTGACTCGGTACCGGCAAATGTAGAATTGTCTCCTGTAATAGAGCCATTATATGATGTCACCCATGAATCAAATAACCGGCTATCATATCCGTCAATCATATTAAACCAGGTCTTGCCGAAATTTCTGGAACCGTCAATAATCACATAATCAAAAAAATCGGGTGACCCAAATGTACTGCCTGTAACTCCGGGTTCAACAAGTACCAGCTCATTGTAACTGAAAAGAAGTCCGGATTCTCCTACTTTCAAAGGATGCCGAAGTATCGAAACGTAATCGATAGTTTTATTGTTATCAAGAGGGCTCTCATAGGGATGCTTTGAATTCAGTCCGGATTTTGCAAACCCTGCCGGTTTACTGATATTAAAGCCGATGTTGAAGAAATCGGATGCCGCATTCGAAAAATCAGTAGAATATTTTGATACTACTGTTGAGATTTCTTCAATATGCGTAACGTATGAACCTTTCTTTGGCGATACCGCAAGATTGGGAACCCTGGCAGTATCAACTGCAAAAATATTATAAATTATCGAATCATGCCCCTTCGGTGATAACTGTTTTGCACTGAAAGCAGTACTGTAATTATCATTTGTTCCTTTTTTAAGTCTGATGAATGAAGATGGTCCGTTATTTACATGATATTCAACATATACTGAATCGATACCAAGGTTATCGGTTACTATCGCAGCAAACTTTATGGTATCAACTGATTGAAGATAGTAACTAACAGGGGTATGTGTTATGACGGGTTTGACAATGTCAGTTCCAATGAAAACATGATACCTGTTATTCTTTATCAGCCTGGTATCCTTAATCAGTGAAGGTGATTTGTACCGTCTGCCAAAAACATCTTCTGCAAAAAAATAATATTGTAAATCAGTATTATATGTAGCTATTGGAATGGTAATTGAATAGGAATTATTAGCTCCCGGTGAAGTGAGAAATAATGAATCGTTTGTTACAAAATTATTAAATGAATATACAAGACCCACTTTATTATGATTATATGTAGTATCTGATTTTATCTCAGCTGATAGGATGACCTGAGTAAGATGAGCCTCTGTGGCTCCGATCGATTTATGGATTATCCGCGTATTGATCCAACCTATGTCGCCGAGAATTGACATAGTGTACTTTCCAGGATCGTGTATTGCTTCCCCCAGATCAATAAAAGGAGTCATCAGCGAATTATCACGCAAAGTGGCGTTTTCATCGAGATGAGAGATACTTGAACCAGCATCAAATTTTGTAGGAGAATATAGTTTTGCCCTAAGAACCGAATAATTGGCAGACGTTGAGTATTTCTTAAGTAGCGGACCATTAAAATAAACCTGGTTGCCGACAAGCTGACCTTGCAGATCTGTGGAATTATTCGGAAATTTTAGTGTATCTGTTAATTTATTACCTGCTGAATTCTCAATGAAAGTATCATATATAATAGGGAAAAGGCCTATACCAAACGACCCATGAACATCGTCAGAACTAAAACTGTCGAAGAAACCGAGGCCATGACAGATCTCATGAAGCGAAACTGTAACCAGATCATATTTTGTTCTGGGAGTTTGCCCGTCAGTTCCGGTGTACCAGTTTATTGAATTGTTTACAACTAATGTAATATCACCAACAGAGTTATCATTGAGGTTTTTACCAGCGATTTTTTCAGCAAGTGCAATCGGGTAATACGCCAAAGGATTGATAGCATCTATTGCAAAACCTCCGGCATAACCTGTAATAGATGATTGGGCCAGCACACCTACAGTTGAAATCTTCTCCCAACTTGCGTTTATGGTAAATTTAGCATCAGAAGGAAGGACATTTTCAAGGATCAATACTGCATATTCTACTGCAGCCTTAGCCTGGCTTGAAAAGCCGGTATAATTAACGGTAATTGCTGCCGGTTTTTTGGTTCCGCTTCTTCTGAAGACGCTCCCCGGTGGGGGGATATAATATCTGCTTACTTTATTCCCTGCATAACAAACCCCTGTAATAGCCGAATTCTTTATCAGATCCTGCGCATCTAGCGAAAGAACCGTGTTTAAGCACAAGACAGTAACAAATACGACAATCAGTTTATTCATGGAGTAATAATGGCTTTGGCAGCCTGACTTCGGAGACTTAAAATGTCACGATCAAGGTTATACATATTATTCTTACCACTGAGACGGATTTTATCGAGAATCAGTTTTGCAGATGCTTCTTCTTCAATCTGCTCAGTAACAAACCACTGTAGAAAACTATTTGTATTATAATCCCTAAGATCCAGTGTAAGGGCTACGATTTCGTTTATACTGGCTGTTACAAATTCTTCGTGTTTAAGAACTTCCTTAAAAACTTCCTCAACATTCTTGAATTCAGCAGGTGGCTTTGTAAAGCTTGGCACAATAGCCTTTCCTCCTCTTTCATTTATATACTTAACGAACTTAAGCATATGAATTCTCTCTTCATCTGACTGAATATACATCCAGGCAGCAATACCGTTTAATCCCGCTGTTTCAGCCCACGACGCCATTGCGAGGTATAAATTTGAAGAATAGCCTTCTCTCTCCACCTGCCTGTTGCAGATAACTTCAATTTTACTGTTTAACATAGCTTATAAGATTTATATATACTCATATAACAATTACATTAATTAAGTTGTTCGGTATCCAGTAATTGTTCGATTTTTGATACCAGATCGTTTAATGAGAAGGGTTTTGAATAGATGGCGTCTGCTCCAAGAGCTTTTGCCAGATTCAGATAACTTCCCGGACCTACCTTCCCCCCACCCGATATTGCAATGATTTTTATTGTCGGCTTTAATTCCCGGAGCTTAATCACCACTTTCAGACCATCTTCTTCCGGCATAATTAAATCTGTAACAACTACATCTGTGAGCGTTGGTTTGAAATGAGCAATAGCAGCTTTGCCGTTTTCAGCTTCGAGAACCGTAAAATTTTTCCTCAACAGCATCATCTTAAGCATCTCTCTCAACTCTTTATCGTCCTCAACAATAAGTACTCCTGGCATTTTATTTATTTTATTTATTTTTTTTATATCTATCTTAATAATTCCTGAATAGCATTCCTGATTTCCTTCAATGAAACAGGTTTCGTTAATTGTTGATTTATAATCCCCGAATGTAGTAATTTTTCGTCCGCAACTTCCTGCACCGGATCGGTTATCAGAATACAAGGTGTAATTATATTCTGACTTCTGAATAATCCGGCAAGATCTCCAGCCTTAATCTGCTTCGAGTCGCTCATGTAAATTACCATATCCGGTCTTTCCCTGACATTCACCATTACTTTCACAAAATTACGCGCGTCTGAAATGAAAATCAGTTCATAACCGGCACTTTCGAGAGCAAGTGATAATATGCGCGACTCATATTTATTTCCAGTAATAAATAATATCTTTTTTCTCTTTTCTGCCGGTTCAGAAATATGTCCATAGGATTTTGATACAGGAAGGTAAACATCGAATTCCGACCCTTCTTCAATCTTGCTGGAGACTACTATCTCACCCTCCATTTCTGTTATAATTCCATGAATTACTGATAAACCCAACCCTGTTCCCTTTCCGACTTCACGTGTTGTAAAAAATGGTTCAAAGATTCTCCCTATTAATGAAGGTTCCATTCCCTCGCCAGTGTCTTTAAATGTTATTAATATATACTCATCAGCCACAATATCACTATTGAGATCGTGTTTTACAAATTCCCTTTCCACTACTGAAATGCCAACAGACAGTACACCTCCATTTTCTTCCATGGCTTGTATTGCATTAGTCATCAGATTAAGAAATACCCTGAAGAGTTGTGTGGGATCAGCAAGTACATTTGCTTCAATCCGGGGAATCCTGCTTTTCAGAATAACATTGGCAGGAATCGATGATTTTACAAAACCAATTGTTTCCTTGAGCACATCAGTTACATTTATCAGAACTTTTTCCTGTTCAACTTGCCTGCTAAACGTAAGTATCTGGCTAGTAATTGATTGTGCTTTTTTAACCGCTCCAAGGATTCTCGCCACTTTTTCCGATGAGTCCGAACCTTTTGGCAGATCTTCATTCAGCATTTCAGAATACCCTGATATAGTGGCGAGTATGCTATTGAAATCGTGTGCGATACCTCCTGCCAGTGAACCTATTGTTTCAAGCTTCTGAGCTTGCAGAAGACGATTTTCGAGCATCAATTCCCGTGAACAATCCTCAACTGCAAAATCGATATATGCAGGCAATCCGGAAGGGCTTAGCGCAAGGGATCCGCTTATGCGACATTGAATTTCTTTACCGCAACTATTTTTCAGATACACCTTGCCAAAATTTTTTGTGTGGCTTTCTTTTAGTTGCTCAACCTGGTGCTCAAAGGTATTCTCTTCCAGATAGAAGCTTTTGAGATTCTCGTGGTTAATGACATTGATATTTTCACAATTAGCAATCAGGAGGAATGCCTCATTGGCCTGAATGATTTTCCCAATTGGATCACATCGCAGAAAGCCTATGGGGAGATTTGATTCAAAGTTTCTGAGTTCTTCTTCTTTCTCTATTACAGCTTGTTTAATTGTTTTAAGGTCATCAATATCGAAGGTTTCAGCCAGGAGATGAGTCACCTTACCAGGCTCTGTGGAAAGGGGTCTGAAAACCACTTCAAAATGCCTTTTACCAAATTGCGGAGTAATAAAAGTTGCTTCATATTGTACTGTTTTACCAGAGAAACACAGATCAACATTTCGCTTAATAGCATTATTGAACGTATCGTGGCCCCACACATCTGCCATCGACTTGCCCAGGATGGTATCAATCACTACCTTATGAGCTTTGCAAAAAGTGGAATTAACTTTTTCATATATATAGCCACGGTTAATGATTGTTATCATCGACCTTGAATGATTAATAATCTGATCCGAAATGTCCTTTTCTTTTGTCAGAAAGTTCAGATAATCATTATTATCAGGTAGTGCAAGTTCTTTTTTCAAACAGTTCAGGTTATGGGACTGATAATTAAATTTATTTTCGTGGGTTTGTTTTATGTAATATCAAGGTTAAACGTTTTTTTCATTTCTTTAAGAATCGGATATTTATTGGTCAGATAATTAAGTTTTTGCTCATCTGAATACAAAGCATCGCCGGTTTCGCTTTGATCAATAGTTGTTTCGATATCAAAATCGGACAGGATGAATCGGGCTTCAAGAAAATTAAGGAGTTTTGGCCTGTAGTTTAAAATAAATGTATCCTTCTGTGCAGCGTTGCTAAGGTGGATCTTTAAAGTCTGATCATTCTCAAACTCAGGCACAATAGTTTTGAACATACTAACAATCCGGTTTCCATCTCCTTTTAGTTGTTCTGTGAATTCTTTCCATGCTGTCTCAAATGCTTCCGGCGTAATTGCCTCACGTACATGTATAACGGTATCGGGTTCTTTAACAGCACTATTATCGGTTTGTCTGACATCAGGCTGTCTGTTTTCAGAAATAATATTCTTTATTGAGAATGTTTTTGTTGGTCTTTCAATAACGGGTGTGTGCTTGAGCGTACCAGAATCAGTATTGTTGTTGCTTCTTTCAGAGACCTGCATCTCTCTGATGATCTCAGATTTGGAAGGAAGAGGCAGTTCCTCTTCAATTTTCATTATGTGTTCTGAATCAGACTTTTTTTTTTCTGAAGCCTCACCTTCTTCAGTCATTATCCTGCATAAACGGATCAATGATAGCTCAATATGCAAACGGGGATTCTTACTGCTTTTATAAGTTAGGTCACAATTGTTTCCGAATTCAAGGGCCTTAAACAGAAAATCAACAGAACATTTGCCGGTTTGTTGAAAATATCTCTTTTTGATAGCCGGTGTAGATTCTAGCAATTTAAGAGTTGATTCGTCTTTACTTACAAGCAGGTCGCGCAGATGGCTATTCAGCCCGGATATGAAGTTATGTCCATCGAATCCTTTCTCGAGCACTTCATTAAACGTCATAAGAATTGTTGATACATCACCAATTAATGCTGCATCAATACATTTGAAATAATATTCATAATCAAGCACGTTTAGGTTCTCAATAACGTCCTTATAAGAAACTGATTTCCCGCTCAGGCTCACTATCTGATCAAAAATTGACAGGGCATCGCGCATTGCTCCGTCGGCTTTCTGTCCGATCACATGAAGAGCTTCTTCAGCGGCGCTTATTCCTTCATTCTTAGCAACAAATGATAACCTCGAAACAATATCCTCAATTCTGATCCGGTTAAAATCAAAAATCTGGCATCGTGAAAGAATAGTAGGAATTATTTTATGTTTTTCTGTGGTAGCCAGTATAAAAATTGCATGTGAAGGTGGTTCTTCAAGTGTTTTAAGGAAAGCGTTAAAAGCTGATGAAGATAACATATGAACTTCATCAATTATGTAGATGCTGTATTTTCCTATCTGAGGAGGTATTCTTACCTGATCATTGAGACTTCTGATGTCTTCAACCTTATTATTCGAAGCAGCATCCAGTTCATGGATATTAAATGACCGTGAAGAGTTAAACGAAAGGCATGACTCGCATTTATCGCAGGCTTCCAGATTTTCACCGAGATTGCTACAGTTTATGTTTTTTGCAAAGATGCGCGCACATGTTGTTTTGCCGACACCTCTCGGACCACAGAAAAGATATGCATGAGCGAGGTGGTTATTCTTAATTGCACTTTCCAGCGTGTTGGTAATGGAATCCTGGCCAATTACCATGTCAAAAGTACCTGGCCGGTATTTTCGTGCTGAAACAATAAAGTTTTCCATAAAATTTTACAAAATCTATAACGACAAATATAATTAAATTGAAATTCATTAACGATGAAAATATTAAGAACTAACACGGAGGGTCAGAGAGAAGGGACGGAGAGACGGATGATTTAATGAGTCTGCCCGTCTCATCATATTCATATTCTTCAACAATGCCTATTGGATCTTTCGCATCGAGGTTTGAATAAAGCAAGATTTGTTTAAGCTTTGCACCGGAAGAATTAAGATCCTGATTATGATTCTTTTCACAACCAGCAAATACCAGCATCATAATGCCGAGTACTCCGGATACAAGCCATTTTGTTTTCATATGGTGTAGTATTGGTTATTTTAATTATAGGTTAACATGCTGATATACATCAAATTTCATGTCATATTCCTCACATCGCCCCTTCACCGAGAAACAAAATATCCATAAAATACTTTTCAGGATCATCACGGTCTATATACACATCAATGCCATTACGGGCGGCCAGAAGTGCTCGTGGATCTTTCCAGTCATGTCTAATCGTAGGTGAATATTCCCTACCTGACATCGGATCCAGCCAATTGCAGTCGATATAATATGGATTCTTTTCTAAAATGGTAATTGAGGTATCTGTATCAACTTTTAAAATCTGAGCCTCCACCCTCCCGCCTGTAGTTTTGAAATTATTTGCTGTTTTGTTCCTCTTCCTGTTGGAATAGACCTTCGACTATTCCCGTTGTGACTTTAGCGTTTTTCTGAAAAGCTGATGCTTCAAAATAAATTATAACACCTGCAATTAGTGTTATCGCACACAGAACAACATGTGAATTAGAGTGAAAGAATATACCACTCCCGAAGGAAAATTGATTGAATATCAAATTTAGCAGAAGAACAAATAGTGCGATTTTTTTCATGGGTTCTAACTCCTCCAAGCTATAGGGACACAATTAAAATCAAGATCAATTTAGTAATTATTATTCAAGTCATCGGGATTTTGTCTGCAATCCCAAACCGAAAGTATGTGAATAGTATCCTCAATTAATTTATAAAAAATGGCATAATTACCTTCAAAGATGCATCGAATATTCTCATCATCAGTCTGTATCCCAAGTAAGGGATTTTGCTTTAGTAACCTAACCGATTTTCTAATTTTAAAATAAAGTTTTTTGCTGTAAATCTTATTCCCATTTCGCTTATGGAAAAACTCCAGAATATTGTAAAAATCCAGATTGGCATCTGGTGACCAGATTATTTTTCTTTTAACCATTTATTAATCTGTGATTCTACTAGCTCATTTGTTAAGTATTCACCTCTTGCAATTTGATCCTGACTTGATTTTATCCTCTCCTTTTGCTCAGGAGTAAGCTTATAGATAATGGATTCCGTCCTGGTATCAATTATTGTTTTAATAGCAGAAAGAAATGACTTATCATCAATTGCTGCAATCTTCTGAATTAATATGTGCTTGAGTTCAACTGTTGTCATAATGAGCAAATTATAGTACAAAGATACAACAATTCAAGAAAATCGGGAATGACCGGCTGTTTTATCGTTTTATCTCATAATTTACACCGCATTCTTTAGCATACTCTTCAATCGTCTTCAATCCAACTTTCTTTCGCCTTGTATTAACATACTTTTCATCCTCAATTGGATAAAATTCGGCTTGATTTGTTATATACCCAGTCATAGGATCTACCTTTCCACGTAGCTGAGTTCCATAAATTTGTTTTTCATTTTTATCTGTTCTGACTCTGTCGATCATCATAGCAACCCACAGCCATTCAATTTCGTTTTGATAAGCAGCTTTTTGAATTATTGGTAAATATTTCTCCCGGTTTTTTAAATCTGAATGTTGAATTACATAAAATGCTGCCAGGTATGCGGTATCTCCAACCAGTGATCTGCCTGGATATCCGATTGAGTCAATAATTTTTGTAATACGAATGAGATTTATTGAGTCAGTCAGATTTTGTCTTCCCCATTTGTCAATAAAATCTTTATCTGTCAAATTTGTTGGGCGATTCTGATCAGTCTTGAATATAACCATGAGTTCTTTTCTCAGATTATTTTTTATCTGACCCGAACATACCATTGATAAACCAAGAAAAATAATCAGGGAAAGTCTTTTCATAACATTTTAATTTCTTGGGAATTTTAACTCCATTTTTTGGATCTGTATGATTTCCACAGCTTCATTGAGATAGGAATCCTTGGTAAATACTGTCATAGTCTCAGATTTTGAAATGATGAGTTCATTATTAAAATCATGAGTTATATGCCTTTTTAAAGAACGAAACCAAGTTTAATACCGAAGGTTAAACTCGGCCGTATTCCCTTAAATACAGGTAATTCGAAAAATCTCATTACCGGACAGCAGATTGGATCAATGATTTTATTATCAACAGATCCATTGTAGTATTTTAAACCCAAGCCGAAGTAATAATCAAAGGTTAATTTAATTTTAGTGACAGATTGATATCCAATTTTTAAATTGTCGCCTAACTCAAATCTCCTGATCTTTTCATAGGCTTTATACATATAACTGGTATCCAATGGCGTATCGTAATGGATGTAAGTATCTCCCCGCTTAAAATTATCACTGATGAAGAACAATTCATTTGCGATATAGAAGCCTCTATATCTGGCATTTTCTTTTTTTGTCTTCAAATAATATCTGATCTCTGGCTTAATTTTAAACCCTGTTCTGTCCTTTATTCGTGGGAAATTTTTATTCTTTTCAGAAGTCCGGCTGTAAACAGCAAAATCTGTTTCAAAGGTATACTGACCCTTAGAAAGGAATTCAGCGCCAACATGAATATTCTTACCGTACGTTTCTATTAAGCCCAGCGGAGCAAATTTTAAAATTAACCTATTCTCTCTTTGACAAAATACTTCCTGAGAGATCAGGATCATTACCAGTAAACACAATATTGGGAATTTAATTCTCATTTTAAATTTAAACAAATGACTTTCACTAAAATATGTCCTAATTAGAGATAATTCCGTCATCGACTTCTTAAAGGGCAGTACAATATAAACAAATTGTTTATCATTCAACCCACTCCGGGGATGATTTCTCTTTTCACATTAACCACGGATGTATCTGTGGATATTGGATTTAAAGCTTCAAATGCAGAGTCAGACGGGAAGAAGTCCCACATAGGACCCTCGGAGCTGAATTTTGATTCCCAGAAGTCTTTCATTTTGTTGTATTGTCAGAGCCCGGAATTGTAATGAAGTGAGAATTCATTAGGTTGAAAAGGGTCAACCTTCTTCAACGGTAGTTGCCCCGGCTTCTTCGCCTCGTCAGTCACACAGCATTATGAACCAATTAATTGTTTTTTGGACAGGTATAATGGCTCTAACAACATTCACGATCACGTACTCTAAAGTTAAACAATATTTTTAACACAATCATAAAAGTTCTGAGCATTTTGCTGCGAGATTGTTGAAAATCAGAAGTCTGGCAAGCACACGTATTAGTTCCAGAATAACATATTCGAGGCTTGCTCTACTGACTTAGAGCATTGGAATTGTCAGACCCTTAATCAATAAGTTAATAGACTAAATTTTAGCCAACGCAGCAAGACAGTGATTTTTCTCAGAATTTTTTTTGATTAAACCAAAATAATCGTACTTTTGCGGACCAAATTATAATTTAATAAACAATTAATTACTATGTTGAATCAGTACGAAACCGTTTTCATTGCAACTCCCGTTTTATCTGAGAACCAGATGAAGGAAGCGGTACAGAAATTCAAGAAGGTGATCACCGACAATACCGGTGAGATCATTCATGAAGAGAACTGGGGTCTGAAAAAGCTTGCCTACCCCATCCAGAAGAAGTCCACTGGCTTCTATTACCTGGTAGAATTTAAAGGCACCGGCGATCTAATCGAAAAACTTGAACTCCAATATCGCAGAGATGAGCGGATAATCAGGTTTTTAACATTCAGGATGGAAAAATTTGCCGTCGAATATGCAGAGAAGAAAAGAAAACAGAAAGAATCAGGTAAATCGAAGGAGGAATAGTATATGGCACAGAACGAATCGGAAATCAGATATTTGACTCCACCAACTGTTGAGATCAAAAAAAAGAAATACTGCAGATTCAAGAAAAACAAGATCCGCTATATCGATTATAAAGATCCGGAATTTCTTAAGAAGTTTCTGAATGACCAGGGCAAAATTCTGCCACGCAGAATTACCGGTACATCACTTAAATATCAGAGGAAAGTGGCAAAAGCCGTTAAAAGAGCAAGACACATAGCTCTTCTTCCTTACGTTACTGACCTTTTAAAATAAGGAGGATACCATATGGAAATTATATTAATACAGGACGTTAATAAGCTTGGACAGAAAGACGATTTAGTAAATGTCAAAGCTGGGTATGGAAGAAATTTCCTGATCCCTAACGGTTATGCAGTTGCAGCATCAGCATCAGCAAAGAAAATGCATACAGAAAACCTCAGACAGAGAGCTCATAAAGAAGAAAAAATCAAAATTGCAGCTCAGGAAATTGCCAGGAAAATGGAAGGTCTGAAAATTATCGTAGGAGCAAAAACAAGTACCTCAGGAAAAATCTTCGGATCAGTAAATACTATCCAGATCGCAGAATCCCTGAAAGAAAAAGGATTTGATATCGACCGTAAAAACATCACACTTCCTGAAGATATGATCAAGGAAGTTGGTAGCTACAAAGCAATTATCAAATTACACCGCGACGTAAGAGTTGAGGTTGAGTTTGAGATACAGGGGGAGTAAGATCTCCTGGAAAGATAGATGAAAGCTGCCCGAAGGGGTGGCTTTTTTTGTTGCTTCCTAATACGTATCGTGGAAATCTTTTCTTCTTTCGTATTTCAGATCACCGAGTACTGACGCTTTTACCCTGATTGTAAAGTTCCATCCCTGAGTAGTGCCTATAGGGACCCAGTTCAGACTCATCGTCCAGCAATGGAGATCGCGGCTAAGACTTACATTTGAATATGTTATCTGCTTGGCATTGAAGTCGTATCCGCTTGAAAACTGTGCCGACATTTTGGGCGTGATGGTAACGCTTCCATCAAAGGAAAGTGTCTGCGTGAGATTCAGTGCCAGTCTCGAAGGCTGATAAGCTAAAGAATACCTTACATTTAATTGCCATGGCATATTGAAAATAGGATAGCCATAAGCATCGAGATTTGTGGGAGTTACCGGTTGCTGGGTCTGAGTATCCTGGTTTGGCATACCATAGTCTGACTGTCCGAAATTCTGATTCAGGCCTTTGCTGGCAGTATTAGCTCCCGCCTTGGTCTTATCCTTATTCTTGCTTAACAGCTGGCTAAGACTGAAATCTACACCAGCACTAAAGTTTTCAAGCCTCATCAGCCGGTGTTTCTCAAGAAGGAGAAATTTATTAATTGCTCTACCTGTGCTGTCAGTATCATAAAGAGAAAAACTACTTGAAGCTGAAATATTTATATTTTTCATTAGAGAGGTTCTCATATCCATCCTTACAAGACCCCATTTAAACTGGTCGGCAAAAATATTGTATGCGGTATTGATGCTGAAATTATCAATAAGCTTTACCTTCTCGGGCTTACCTGTTGAGTCATTCTTTGCGAACCGCTTGGCTTCCAAGATATTAACGAGGCTAAACGAAACATTACCGCTTTTACTTGCAAGTGAAGGCGTACCGAATATATTACCATCATATATGGAATAAGGAGCTGAAAACGTACCTAAGGTATCTATCTGTACCTGTCTGTAGACATTCCGTGATGATAGTCCGCTCAGCGACGGGGTGAATGAAAATGAAACTGATGGTTTAATGACGTGTCTTATTGACTGAAGCCTCGAGTTTGGATTGGCAGAAAAATCATAAATACCGAATATCTGTGGATTAAAACCAGCGCTTATCGTGGGATTTATCGCCTGTCCATAAAATATTCCATGAATTGTGTCATTCACTACTGGCTGAAGAGCATTCGAGGCTGGATTAATATATTCAGGATCATACCTTTTTACAATTTTCTGTGTATATACAACTCCTGAGTAATTCAACGAAGGAGAAATATTAAAATTCTTGAATGGCCGGATCTGAAGGCTCAACGGTATATCTTGCTTAAAGCCGTTCTTCATATGCTTCCACACCGCCGAAGTAAATAAAAGACTGTCTCTGGTATCTATCTGGTTATCGAGTGAGGCTGTATATGAGAGCTGTATCTCTTCGTACCATTTGTTGCCTGAACTGTTTTTTCCCTTAAACGGATAAATCCTTCCGACATTAAAGCTTGCCTTTGGAAGGTTAAGACTCACCGTTCCGTTCTTTACGTTCTGACTATGATTCGCGCTCATTGCAAAGTTAAACGGAGTGCCATCCCATGTTTTTGAATAACTTATACTCGACTGGCGTTGTGTATTTACATGGTCGTTTACATTATAACTGTTATTCTGGTCGTATCCGCTTGAGCTCATATTTACGCTGGCATTGAACCTCGATCCAGGGGAAGCTTTTGCATCCTGCGCAAAGGTCCAGCCCAATCTATAGTTACTTACCTCACTATACGGCTTCACCCCCTTTATTCCACTAACATTATTCGCATAACTGAAAGAAAGTCCTCCACTGTACTTATATCTTTTCAAATACTGGGTCTGGGCTGTTCCCAGCCAAGATCCATTCGCGTATATGCTTCCAACCAATTTGAGGTCAAAATTATTGCTTATCGCAAAATAATATCCGCCTTCGGTAAGTGAAAACCCCCTGATACGTTCTTCTCCGTAGCGCGGGATTATCAATCCTGAGGCTGCCTTTTTTGTCTGTATAGGAAAAAACCCGAAAGGTATTATAAGAGGCAGAGGTATACCTTCCACCACAAGATTGGCTGGTCCGGAAATAATCTTTTTTCCCGGATACACCCTGGCTTTGGGCAGACTGATATAGAAATGCGGAGTATCGGCGTCACAGGTAGAATATGTGCTTCTGGCTATATTTGATGTACCATCATCAAGTAGCTTGGTAAAAGCGCTGTGAAGCAGGCCTGCGTCCTGTTTTGTCACAATATTCTTAATCAGAGCTTTTTTGGTTTTATAATTATAAGTAAGCTCATCCGAATCAAAAGCATTACTGCCTTCCTTGAATGATGGCTTACCTGTTATTTTACCTGTACTGTCTTTTATACCTACGGCATACAACAGATTAGTATTCATATTGATAACAATAGAATCGGCTTTGATTTCTATCTCCCCGTAGTTAATAACAGCACTATTGGTTAAAATGAACTGTTTATTTTTTAAGTCCCTTTTAATTTTATTAACAGCTTTATAGGTAATTTTTGTGTCGATGGCGCTTTTAGATGGCTTCCTGAGCCTGACCAGAGTATCAGCGCTAACGGAATCTTTCTGGATCAGCAATGTATCTGTGAGTATCTTATCTTCCTGAGCGAACAGGTAAAATGAATGCACCAACAGAAGGAACAATATAACTAACCGCTTTTCTTTAAAAAAATACAACTTAAATGTTATTTTTGTATAGTTTTTGTGTGTTACCGGGATGCCTGCGCAAAACTAATTAAAAAACATCAACTTAAAATGAGTACAGGAATTAAAAACGGCAAACATCATACCATTAATATATACAGAGCTAGATTGTTTTTTCTTTTTCTTCTGACTCCCTGTTTTTTGTCATTTGAAAAGGGTCCTGATAATGATAAGACCAGAGTCATCGTTATTGATGCCGGGCATGGAGGAAAAGATCCGGGCGCTCTGGGTTCGTTCAGCAGAGAAAAGGATATAACTCTTGCCATAGCGCTGAAAACCGGTGAGTACATTGAAAAAAATATCAGCAACTCAAAAGTAATCTATACCAGGAATGATGATTCTACCTTAGATCTTCGCGACAGGCCAAGGATTGCAAACAAAGCTAACGCTGACTTGTTTATATCTATTCATGCCAATTGGGCGAGTTCGAAAAGTGTTATGGGCGCAGAGACATACTTTATGGGTATAACAAAAGATCAGGCCAACCTGGAAATCGCAATGAAAGAGAATGCTGCTATGCTTCGCGAAGATGATTATTCAGCAGAAAAGTATGATGGATTCGATCCGACTTCAACTGAGTCTTACATAATGTTTTCACTTACTCAAAAAGTTTTTCAGCAACAGAGCGAAGATCTGGCTGTCAGAATTCAGAAACAATTCAGAGAAAGAGTAAACAGGAATGACCGGGATGTTAAACAAGCCGGATTCTGGGTTCTTTTCAACACAAAGATGCCAAGTGTTCTCATTGAGACTGGTTTTATCACAAATCAGACCGAAGAGAAATATCTCAATTCGAAAGAGGGACAGGATTACCTTGCATCAGCAATTTTCAGAGCTTGTAAGGATTACCTCAATGTAGTTGATAACCGGACCGGCTTCTCATATCAAAAGGAAGAGGTTCCTGCTGAGAAGCACGACACTGTTATTAATGCAGTCATTAGTGCACCGGTTGTAACCGATGATATTATGTTTATGGTGCAGGTTACATCGTCGCTTAAAAAGATAGATATTAAAAACGAAAATTTTAAAGGTCTGAATGATATTATAGAATTGGAAGCAGGGGGTCGTTTTAAATATGCATCAGGCAGATTTAACGAAAGTCAGGATGCAATCAGATATAGAGCAAAAATTGAAACTCTGTTTCCCGATGCATTCGTGATAGCAGTTAAAGCCTCCTCTATTATTGATCTGCACCAGGCTTTGGAAGAGAAAAGAAAATCAAAAAAAGATATTAAATGAAAAAAATTTCAAAAGAAGTAAAAGTTGGAGCAACAGTACTTTTAACACTTGTAGTTTTTATCTGGCTCTATAGTTTTCTAAAAGGAAAAGATTTCTTAAAGAGTTCAGAATTATATTATTCTGTTTATGATAAGGTAGGAGGACTTGCGGAATCGAGCCCTGTGGAAATAAATGGGTATAAAGTAGGTGTGGTAAGATCTATTGACTTTATTGATGCATTAAGCGGAAAACTTTTAGTTGTATTTTCTGTAAATAAGGATTTCAAACTTCCAAGGAATACAGTTGCTGAGATAGTACCTGTCTCGCTCCTTGGCGGCATGAAAGTTCAATTTGTATACGGGAATGGTCCGGGCGTTTATGCCATAGGTGATACAATACCTGGCAAACTGGCCGAATCAATTACCGATAAATTAGATTCCGAAATTATTCCTGTGAAAAGAAAACTGGAAAGCCTTATCGTGGTACTCGATTCGGTTATCAGTTCAGTAGATGAAATTATGAATCCTAAATTTAAAAAAGAATTCAGTGAGACTCTTACCCATCTTAATAAAACTACTGCGAGTCTCGATCACACCATTGGTTCAAAAGAGAAGGAGCTTTCAGCAACAGTAGATAATATCAGCCAGTTCACCAAAATGCTGGCAGATAATTCAGGTAAGATGACCAGAACATTCGATAACATGGCAAATATCTCCGACAGCCTCAGCGCTGCAGATATCAAGACATCGGTTGATAATCTTAAAAAAAGTCTTCAGAATACCGCTTTACTCACTGAAAATCTTAACAAAGGAAAAGGCAGCGCCGGCCAGTTTTTTACAAATGATACACTTTATTCAAATCTTAGCGGCAGCCTCGCTAGTTTAAACCTACTTTTAAAAGATCTGAAAGAAAATCCAAAAAGATATGTTCATTTTTCATTATTCGGAAAAAAGAACAAACCACCTAAGTAATTTCTATAAAATTCAGATAATCTACATCTTAAAAAGTCAGATAAAATCAAGGGCAAAATAGTCCTCATTTTATTCACTTAATGTTGAATTTTGAGTAAGAAGCCATAATGAATTGTAATACACATACAAACTTAAACAAATTATAGCAACACACTGATTATCAATGCCATAATTTCTTTAAAAATAATTACATTTCTAAGTTGCTGAACGCTAAAAACATATACTTTATTTGACAAAGTCAAGCAAAAAAAATTTTTTTTATTAGTTTTTTTTTTACAAATATTGCTACGCGAATCACCGTGATTCTAACCGTGAATTTTTTAATAAACCTATTTACATGAATAAGTCACATAATGACGTTTGGAATAACTGTCTGCAAATTATCCGGGACATCATTCCATCCATCAGTTACAAGACCTGGTTTGAACCGATAATCCCTTTGAAACTGGAGAATAATATATTAACCATTCAGGTACCGAGTCCATTTTTTTACGAATATCTCGAAGAACAGTATATTGATATCCTGAGAAAGACTCTTAGAAGGGAAATCGGAACTGACGCCAAGCTCGAGTACAATGTCGTTATGGAGAATAATAATTATTCCGACGGAAAACCATACACTGTAAAATATCCTTCAAGAAACAAAACAGATTTGAATAATAAACCTGTTCAGGTTCCATTCGATGCTACACAACCATCAATAAAAAATCCTTTTGTAATACCAGGAATAAAAAAAGTGCATTTTGATCCGAAACTTAATCCTGATTACAATTTTAATAATTATGTAGAAGGTGAGTGCAACAGGCTTGCAAGGTCTGCCGGTATTGCTGTTGGTAATAATCCAGGTGGAACAGCCTTCAACCCCCTTATGGTATACGGCGATTCAGGTCTTGGTAAAACACATCTCGTCCAGGCAATCGGTATTCTCGTTAAGGAAAAGCATCCCGACAAAACCGTACTTTATGTGAACGCAAATAAATTCCAGACTCAGTTTGTGGAATCAGTGAGGAACAATAACAAGAATGACTTTTTGCATTTCTACCAGATGATCGATGTTCTCATACTTGATGATGTTCATGAATTTGCAGGGAAAGAGAAAACCCAGGATACTTTCTTCCATATATTTAACCATCTGCATCAATCAGGCAAACAGCTTATCCTTACCTGCGACAGACCGCCGGTTGAGCTGCAGGGAATGGAACAACGCCTTCTCTCGAGGTTTAAATGGGGACTACAGGCAGATTTGCAGCGGCCCGATTACGAAACACGACTCGCTATTCTGAAGAAAAAAGCTTATAACGATGGCATAGAACTACCTGAGGAAATTTTTCAATATCTTGCAGTTAATATCTCAAATAATATAAGAGAGCTTGAAGCTGTTCTGATATCTCTTTATGCTCAATCAACTCTGAACAGAAAAGAGATTACCCTTGATCTGGCGCGACTGATGGTTGAAAAACTTATCAGTACTTCAAAACGCGAAATAACGATTGAGTATATTCAGAAAATTGTTTGTGATTACTATAAGATCCCGATAGAGCTTATCCAGGGTAAAACAAGAAAAAGAGAAATTGTTCAGGCCAGACAGGTTTCAATGTTTTTTTCCAAAAGCCTTACAAAGGCTTCGCTGGCAAGCATTGGATCGCATATCGGAGGGAAAGATCATGCGACAGTCCTGCATGCATGCAAAACAGTTAACAACCTTATCGATACGGATAAGCATTTCAGAAACCAGATAAATGAAATTGAGAAGAAATTAAAGGTTTAATTATGAACACTCAGAATTTAGCTGAAAAATTTTATGAAAAATACGGGAACAGGAATGACAAACCTGTTCTTTTTTTCTCCCCGGGGAGAGTTAATCTTATCGGGGAACATACTGATTATAACGGTGGCTTTGTATTCCCTTGTGCCTTAAACTATGGTACTTACCTTTTCATAAGAAAAATCAAAGGCAATACTCTCAAATTCAGCACATTAAATTTTAACGAAGATTCAGAAACCGAGATCAATGGTCTTTTCACTAATACAGGAAAAAAATGGATCAATTACCCGCTGGGAGTAATAAATGAATTCATCAGAAAAGGCATAGATCTGTGCGGAATGGAATTCTTATACTATGGCGATGTACCAAATGGCGCAGGTCTCTCCTCCTCCGCATCCATCGAGATGGTGACAGCAGTAGCAATAAATGATCTTTTTAATGCAGGTCTCAGCACCCTGGAGCTGGTAAAGATGAGCCAGAAAGCCGAAAATGTTTTTGTTGGAATGAATTGCGGTATTATGGACCAGTTTGCTGTCGGATTCGGTAAAAAGGATAATGCTATTTTTCTGAATTGCGATACCTTGTTTTATGAAAATGTTCCGGTAATATTCAATGACTGCTCGCTAATTATTACCAATACCAACAAAAGAAGAGGTCTTACCGATTCAAAATACAACGAACGCAGAAGCGAATGCGAAAAGGCTGTAGAACTTCTTCAGCAATATAAACCAATCAGAAACCTCAGCCAGTTAAATGTGACTGATATTGAGATTCTTGAAAAATATATCAAAGATCCTGTAGTAAGGAAAAGGGCAAAACATGTTATTTCGGAGAATGGAAGAGTGGTAGAAGCAGTCGGTGTGCTGAAAGCGAACAATATTGAGCGGTTTGGTGAATTAATGAATCAATCGCACGATTCTCTGAAAGATGATTATGAGGTTACCGGGCTCGAACTGGATACCCTTGTGTATGAAGGCAGGAAACTTCCCGGAGTTATTGGCACCCGAATGACGGGAGCAGGATTCGGAGGATGTACTGTTAGTATTGTAAGGAATGCAGACTCTGCAAATTTCATGTCATCACTCTCAATAACTTACCAGAAAAAGACCGGACTCATCCCGGATTTTTATCAACCGGAGATCGGGAACGGGGCCGGGAGGATTTAACTATTTTCAGGACTATACAATAATGAGTAACATTTTCAGTATTAATTCGTACAAAAGCTAAGACTTGTAACGAAATTTAGTACTTACTTATCTTTTAGCTATGTTTTCCTGATCGTTAATCTATCAATAACCTGACTAAAAATAAAGTCATTTTTTTCTTTTAAATTAAATGTTGTATATTTAGATGCGTTTCAAAAGTGAAGAGCTGATGACCAAAGCAATTAGATTACTGAATTATTCCATTTTTATACTGCTGATGCTTCTCGCTCTTGCTTGTGCCCCTACCAAAAAGAATCCATTCTACGAAAAACGAAAAAAAAGCTCACAGGTAAATGCTTCTCAACTCGGCAGAAACAGGTATTATTTTTCGAAGGATTATCAAAAAAAACTAACCAAGACTTACAAAAAAAAAGCGAGTTATTGACAGGTCATTAGTCACATTGTATTGTAAGTCCATCATAAGCCAGGGAAATTCCCGCCGGTAATTCTTTTGACACTTCTGCATGCAATCCCATCTGATGACTTATATGTGTAATAAAAGCTTTCTTAGGCGATATTTCTCTGATAAAAGTAATGGCTTCGCGTAAACTAAAATGTGAAATGTGTTTTTCTTTTCTTAATGCATTAATTACCAGATATTTAACTCCGTATAACTTCTCCTTGCTTTCTTCAGGGACATAATTTGCATCGGTTATATAGGCAAAATTACCAATTCTGAATCCATACACCGGAAGTCTGTAATGGAAAACCCTGATTGGTATTACATCTGTTTTTTTAACTTTGAAGCCTGACTCAGGAATCGGGTTCAGTCGCATTTTGGGTATGCCCGGATATTGGTATTCTGAAAAAACGTAAGAATATTCTTTTTTGATTACCTTCTGAACTCTCTCCTCTGAATATATATCTATTGCATCCTGACTTTTATAGTTGAATGCCCTTACATCGTCGAGTCCTGCTATGTGATCTTTGTGTTCGTGGGTAAGGATTATTGCATCGAGCTTTGTAACATGCTCTCTTAGCATTTGCTGACGGAAATCGGGGCCGGCATCAAATACGAGTGTTGTATCATCCTTTTCGAGCAACAATGAAGTTCTGAGCCTCTTATCAAGCTGATCTGGAGAAAGACAGACATTACAATCGCACGCTATTACCGGAACTCCCTGTGATGTACCTGTTCCGAGGAAAGTAAATTTCACAATTGATTTATTTACTGACAAACCTATATTAAAAATAAGTAATTGACAACATGTTTCGCATTTTTTGTAACATGATTGTCTATAGGTATTATTGTTATATTTGAATAAACAAATATAAATAAGTGAGCGGCACTATATATCTTATACCAGTGACTCTGGGCGGTGATGATTTTCTCAAAGTAATCCCGGGGAAGGTCATAGAAATGACCAGAAAATTACGATACTTTATTGTTGAGGATATCAGAAGCGCCAGACGTTTTTTACGGCTTATTGATAAAGAATTCCCGATAAACGACAGCGTTTTCTATGAGTTGAATGAACATACCGGAGATGATGATATAACATCCTATCTGGAACCATTGATAAATGGTTCGGACATTGGCCTGTTGAGTGAAGCTGGACTTCCGGGGATTGCTGACCCCGGTGCAAAGATAGTTGCAATAGCTCATCAGAAAAGAATAAAAGTCTCACCGTTGTCAGGGCCATCTTCAATACTTCTTGCACTGGTTGCTTCGGGTCTGAACGGTCAGAATTTTACTTTCAATGGTTATCTTCCTGTCAAACCCGCAGAACGGACTGCAAAGCTCAGGGAGCTTGAAAGAAAAGCTGGAGAAGGTTTTACACAGATCTTTATGGAAACACCTTACAGAAATCAAAAGATGCTTGAAGCAGTTTTGACAACATGCCGCAATGACACACTCCTTTGCATAGCTGCAGATATTACTCTTCCAACTGAAAAAGTGAGCACAATGAGAATCGCAGATTGGAAAAAAGAACTTCCCTCCCTTGATGACAAACTCGTTGTCTTTCTGATTTTTTGAAATTATTTTGCAGGCCCCGCAACTACCTTCGTTAACTCAACTTCAAATATCAAAGGAGTATAACCGCTGATAGTATAGAAACCCTGTGATCCATATGCAAGATTTGAAGGAATGAGTAATACCGATTTTCCTCCTGCTTTCATATAAGAAATACCTTCATCCAAACCGGAAATTACATATCCTGATCCGACAGCAAACGGGAAAGGAACTTTATCTACATTGGTATCAAAAGTAGCGCCATTGAGAAATTTGCCGGTATACTGTATGTATGCAGTATCACCCACAGCCGGAGAAACTCCTGTTCCTGGTAAAGATTCAAAATAGTAGAGACCACTTTCCATTTTTACGAAATCATTAGGAGAATTTGAAAGATAATCAGATATAGATTCTTTTTCAGCCTTTTCGTATTTTGATGAGGGATTACATGAACCCAATGAGAGTAACAAGCCTGCTCCCAAAAGCAACATGGCTGTTTGATAAACTTTTTTAATCATAGAATTGGAATTAATATTTTCAACATAACTTAAACGCAACATGCCATTAATTATTATTGTTCTGCAATATATTAACATAATAAACAATCACCGACCTGGCAGGGATCATTTTTCTATCTCCGATGAGTCCGAATGCTAAAAAAGGCGGGATAATAAATATAGCCTTCGAACCTGGTTTCAATAACTTTAACCCCTCATTCAGCCCAGGTTCTATCACGGTTTTCCCTATCACTACTTCTTTAGGGCCAAGATCTTGTGATGAATAACATTTGGTACCGTCAAGAAGCGAGCAATCAAACTCCATTACGACTTTATCATTGTCGGTGAAAGTCTTACCATCGCTCTGCTCAATAATCTGATACCACAGGCCTGTAGGAGATTCAACCATCTGCAAATTTTTTCGCTCTATGTAATTTTTAATCCTTTCACGATCTTTTTGAACGAGATATTTGTTAAGATCGGCCATTTCATTCTTTCCTGGCCGATGAGAAATCTTAACTGATCCTTTGTTATCCTTGCATGCTGTACATGAAGAAAAAAGAAATAATATAGCTAGTATCTTTATAATCATTTATTTACGAATGAACTTCAAATCTCCATGCATTATTCTTCAGTACTTCGAGAAAATAGTTAATTGTATTCTCCAGATTATCAGAATATTCACCACCGGAAGCATTTAAATGTCCGCCCCCTGAAAAATAAAGTGATGCAATTTCATTTGACGGGAAATGACCTCTTGATCGAAAAGAGAGTTTTATAAAATTTTCCTTTTCAATAAACAGAACGGCAAAATCAATCCCTTTTATTGAGAGAGGCATATTTACAAATCCTTCAGTATCCCCTTTTACATGATTAAAACTTTTCAAATCTTCTTTTGAAAGATAAATGTAAGCTGTCTGGAATTCAGGCAAAACAACCATCCGCTGGTTAAGAGCAAAGCCCTGCAATCTCAACCGGTCGCTTGAGAAATTATTATAAATCAGGTTTATAATTCTTTCTTTTACTATACCTGTATCAAGAAGGTCAGCTACGATCCTGAAAGTCTTTGAGGAATATGTTCCGTGTTCAAAATTACCGGTATCAGTTATTATCCCGACATACAAAGCTTCTGCGTAAGACTTTGACATAAAATTTCCGCCATTTACCTCGCAGACTACTTCATGTATAAGCTCCGATGTTGAACACTTTGTGGAATCAGAAATTAGCAAGTCGGCAAAATCTTCAGGATTAAGATGATGATCGATCACCACTTTTTGTGCCTTCGATGCAATTACAAGCTCTTCAGTTTCACCCAATCGTCCTGTCTGATTAAAATCAAGCATTATTATGAGATCAGCCGATTCGATAAGCTGTCTGCCTTTCTTTCTGTCTTTGATAAAAATATTGATCTGATCAGCGCCGTCCATCCAGAGTAAAAAATCCTGCAGGTAATTGGGCGCTAAAAGAGAAACTTTTTTACCTTTTGAATTAAAGTAGTGATATAATGCTAGTTGTGATCCAACGGCATCTCCATCAGGATTTATGTGGCAAATTATCAAGATATTCTCAGATGCGGAGAAAAGTTTCGATAATTGTTTTGTATATTTGGATATATCTATCACTATTTCTAATTTTATTCAACCGGATAAAGATAAAAAATATTCCTTAAGACCAAATCCATTGCCAAATATCTAAAAAACAGAATATGTACAGTGACTTTACTTTTTCGATTATCAAACCAAATGCGGTCAGGACAGGGAAGACCGGACCGATTCTTGCCATGATTAACGAAGGTGGTTTTGATATTGCTGCCATGCGGATGGTAAAACTGACACTCCCTCAGGCTAAATCATTCTACTCGGTACATAAAGGAAAGCCTTTTTTTGAAGGGCTGGTTGAATTTATGACCTCAGGACCTGTCGTTGTGATGATCCTGCGTCACGACAATGCCGTTGAACAGTTCAGAAAGCTGATAGGAAATACAGATCCTGCAAAAGCAGAACCCGGTACAATCCGAAAAGCTTTTGCAGTTTCAGTGCAGATGAATGCGGTTCACGGATCAGATAGTGTCGAAAACGCGGTTATTGAAGCAAATTTCTTCTTTTCGGGTATAGAAAGGTTTTATTGATAGTAGTGACGGGTCGCGACCTGTCACTACCAAAAAAATGGTCCGTAAACATTATATCACCATTTGTGTTATTAGCTTAGTGGAAAAATTAAAACACTTTATGGATTCAGACCTTTCTTATGACTTTTCTGATAAAAAAACCTTGGAGAAGTTTTCATCAGCTTTCACGCTGTCAGACATGGAAATTTTCATCTTTCCTGAACTTTTTTACCCTCTTGTCCTTGCAGATATAATGTCGCCGGTGTTGTGGAAATGGAAGGATGATCCCTGGTTTAAGGATATTGAGAAAAAAAGCTTCATTGTAAAAGCAAACAGAATAAAACAATACATAATACAGAATTTTGTATTCAATCTCGACCTCTCAACCTGGGGTCTGACTTCAAAAAGCACGGAGATTGCCAGATTTAGTGATTTCTTCGATATGGAAATGCTAAGCCAGTCGAATGCGCTCTTCGGATATGAAGGTGATAAATACTATTTCGATATTGATATAAGAAAACATTTTGGTCTCGATAAATATAATTCAGATGTAATTCCTTACTGGAAGACAGAAACAATTGAGGCAATGGTGGCTTTCAGGCATAAGGATAGTTTCAATACCGGAGCAGGAGAATGCGTCTCTCTGTCCGCTCTTTATGCTTCAGCAATGTTTGTTGTCGGGGGAATTCCATTGGAGAAGATCTTCCTTATTGCCACACCTCTACACTCTCAAAATTTTATTCTTGAAAAAGATGGCCTGATAACAAACAACAGGAGAATTGTGACCAAAAACATGTGGTACAACGGAACATCACTTTCTGAAAAGGCAAGAAGGGCCATGGAGCATGAGAAGGTTACAATAGTCTCTCATATCTCGGGTTATATACATACTTTATACGTTGATGCTACAATAGATCCCAAAGAATATTCTCTCTTTTCCGGGAAGCTGAAGGAGTTTCTGACAACCGAACTGACCAGTTTGATTCTTATCAACTTTCTTCGTTTTAAATCAAAGTATAAATCACTATTTCAATACCGTTGTGATTGTGACGGTATGAAAAGATATATCTCGCTTGAGAAGCTCTTTGAATATGAGCACTCCAGCCGTTTTAATGCTTCGGCTGAAAACAGGGCTTCTCTCGTAAAAGAAATAGAGGGTGATGAATTTCACCTCAGTCCGATAGAACGGAAAATTCTTCTTAACGATATAGAAACTATCCTTGATAAAAGTTCCGGAAAAAGTCTCAATGATATTGAAAATGAGTTTTTTGAAAAAACAGGGACGGAATTCGAAGTGATTATAAAAGAGATGTTTACAGAGTTGAGAGATTTTATTTCTATAGATCCGCAAATTCCGGTTCAAAAGAAAAACTTTGCGTCTGTTGAAAGACTTGATATTTCTGCAGGCGATAGCCGTGAAGACATCATTAGGACAATCACTGAATCTCAGGATAGGTCAGCGATGGCACTTCTTACATTGTATGTTTACCGTCAAATGGATCTTATTGACTGGCTCCCATTTGTAAAAGCATCTATTGAGAGAAACCCTGTATCATTTACCTTCCTTTATGAAAAAACATATCATGAGGTCTATTCTTTACTAAAAGAGCTTCCCATCGAATCGATTTACGATGGGAACAGACTAGCATTACCTGATGAAGTATGGAACTTTAAACGCGGTGATGGCATTGAGAAGGCATTACTACTGGCAGGCTATATTCACAATATGGATACATCAACTACTATATCCATTAAGATCGATAATCAGAAAGTCAGTCTGTCGACCGGCGGACATGATTTTTATTTCATTTCAAAAAAGAACCTGAAAAAATCAATTTTTATAAAGGGGAGCGATTATAAGATCGAATAGTTTTTAGCGCTAACGAAGAACGATCTCTTTAACAACCTCGCTCCCAGCCTTTTGATTCAACTTTTCACGAAGTTCTTCCCTGAGCATCAGCAGCTCATTTCTAACTACCGATGATTTGAGGTGGACGTATAATACATTGTCTTTTATGTAGATTTTGGTAGTTCGTGAACTTATTGCCCTGCCTACAATTTCCTCCCAGGAGTTAATGACAGCAACTTCAGTCAATTTTCCGTCAAGCTTCATCTCCTTAAGATAGTCTTTAACAGCTTCAGCGAGAGTTATGGTTTTGCTCCTTCTCATCCGGCAACATTATTCGGTGTTACATCAGCTATTCCATTATCAGCAATACGGAATAATTTATAGTCGGTATTTAATGCTGATAGTATTTCCTGCAGACGGTTCTGCTGGGTATCGGTAATAAATATCTGGCCGAATCTGTTATTCCCAACCAATCGTATTATTTGTTCAACCCTTTCCGAATCAAATTTATCGAAGATGTCATCCAGAAGCAAAATTGGCGAAGATCCTGCTTTTCTTTTTATATAATCGAACTTAGCCAGCTTAAGAGCAACCAGATATGATTTTTGTTGTCCCTGCGAACCAAGCGTTTTAACAGAGTAATCATCCATCTCAAGAAGCAGATCATCCTTGTGGATCCCTGTTGTTGTATATTCAAGATACCTGTCTTTAGTAAGCGAATTAATGAGCGCATCGGCAAAGTCACCATTTGACAGATGCGACCTGTACTGAAGCTTTACATTTTCCCTACCTGCAGAAATCATTGAATAATACTCCTGAAACACAGGGATCAGCTCATTCACAAGGATATTTCTTTCATCATATATATAGCTGCCATATTTCACCAGTTGTGCATCCCAGATTGACAGGACGTCCGGATCATTTATGCCTGAAAGATTCAGATCCTTAAGCAATTTATTCCTCTGCTGAAGTACCTTGTTGTATTTGAGAACTGAATCGAGATATTCGGCATTATACTGACTGATTATTTTATTCAAAAAACGTCGGCGGTCTTCACTACCTTCTGTTATTAGTGCGCTGTCGGCAGGAGAAATCATTACCACCGGATATCTTCCTACATGATCTGAAAGCTTCTGATACTCCTTCCCATTTCTCTTAAGCAATTTTTGCTTTTGCTTCTGAAATGCACAGTAGATCTGATCCTCTTCGCCATCTCTTACAAACGATCCCTGGATAATAAAATAGTCTTCACCATGCCGTACACTTATACTGTCAATGCTGTTAAAAAAACTTTTTGTGATTGACAGGTAATGAATTGCATCAAGAATATTGGTTTTTCCTACTCCGTTATTTCCAACAAAGCAGTTTATCTTAGGTGAAAACTCAAGCTCATTAAGCTCATAGTTTTTAAAGTTTGTAAGTGCGAGTGTTTTAAGATACATAGAAATATGCAAGTCAAAAAGTCTGTAATGCCGAGGGCAAAAGTACTAAGAAAGTTTGGAGTGAGCTAGCTAATGGAAAAGTTGAGTTTAGGTTGAGGTTATTTAAAATGCATCTAATTGATATCCTGTGATATAATAAATATTTTATATCACAGCAGATAATCATCCAATTAAATATTTTATAATTACCTGAAAAAAATTACTTTTGCGGTGGTAAAATCTGAAGTTAACTATTTAAACCCCATATGGCAAAAAATAAAAAGGATGAAAATCCAACGACTATCTCAAGTGTTGAGGAAACACTAACCAGGACAGAGCATTATCTGGAAGAGAATTATAAAGTACTGCTGACAGCTCTTGGAGTAATCGTGGTATTAGTCGGCCTGGGTTGGCTGGGGAAGATGTACCTGGGCAAAAGAAACGACGAAGCACAGTCACAGATGTATCAGGCAGAAAAATATTTTGAAGAAGACTCCTTAAAACTTGCTCTAAACGGAGACGGTAACTACCTCGGGTATCTTGATATAGCAAAACAGTATAAATTCACCAATACCGGTAACCTTGCAAAATACAGTGCAGGTATCTGCTATCTTCATCTTGGAAATTATAATGAAGCGATTGATTTTCTAAATAAATATTCAAAGAAAGATAATGTTATAGGTTCTCTGGCAATCGGTGCTATAGGCGATGCTTATGTTCAGTTAGGTAATATGGAGAAGGGCATCACAAAATATATTGAAGCAGCTGATTACGGAAAGAACTCATTCAACACACCACTCTTTCTTATGAAGGCAGCAGAGTTATATGAAATGACAAATAAATTTCCGGAAGCATTAAAATTATACGAAAGAATTGAGTCCCAGTACCCTGAGAGCACCGAAGGAACTACAATCGGGAAATATATTGCACGGGTCAAACTGCTTATTAAGTAGTATTTTCTCAAAAGCTTCGGCAATTATAAAACTACGCATCCGGCTCTTATTTAATCTGAGGCTGATGCGTTTTTAATTATATACTAAATCAGAATGAGCACAAAAAACTTATCAGCTTATGATCCTGATCTTGTTCCGGATGCATCCGACATGAGATTTGGGATAGTTGTATCTGACTGGAACAGGGAAATAACCTGGGCTTTAATGGAAGGGGCAATAAAAACGCTCAGGAAACATGGTTCAAAAGAAAAGAACATAATTGTGAAGCACGTACCCGGAAGTTTCGAGCTTACACTCGGCGCACAGTTTCTGGCAGAATATGATGATCTGGATGCGATAATCTGTCTGGGATGTGTTATCCAGGGTGAAACTCCTCACTTTACCTATATCTGCCAGGGGGTAACCATGGGGATTACCCAGTTGAATCTGGAATATAATATCCCATTTATTTTTGGCGTTCTTACAACTCTCGATCAGCAGCAGGCTGTTGACAGAGCCGGAGGAAAATTAGGAAATAAAGGCGATGAAGCTGCTGTAACTGCAATAAAAATGGCATCACTTCAGGGGGAAACTGAAAAGTGATCTATCGTAGTACCTTACGCACAAATGCTACTGTAAAGTACGACATCATAAAGACTCCCATAAACCCCTCCAGACCTGAAAGCACCCTGCTTAGTCCGGTCGGATAAACATCGCCGTAACCTATTGTAAAAAAGGTTATTGCACTATGGTAGAATGACTGGAGGAAAACAGACATCTTATCAGGGTTGCCTACAGCGGAAACAGTTGTGCCAAGACCTGATAAATGGGTCAGAAAAAATAGAATCCCAAAAGAAAACCAAAAAATAACGACGCTTAAAAGCACACGTCCCGGAGAAGTAGCATATAGTCCTATTTTATCAAATACCAGCCACTGGAAACCATTTGGAATATGGCTCACATATTTTGCGATCCCACCTTTTTCCTGCTGCTCAGTGAGCCACGACTTAGCTTCATATCGTTTGAACATAATATATGCCTCATCCTCGTCTTCATATTTACCGGTACTGCTGAAGTTCTCTTTAAGGATTCTGAATTGTTCTGATTTTTGCCGCAGGTTTGTGCCTTCCTGGTTAAGAATACAATTCTTGCATTTGTTAAGCCTCCAATCGATATAAAGTTTCCCGAGAAGCCTCATGCCTGACATATCGAGTGTTTTTATTTCAACCGGGAAATCATATGGCTCCAGGTCAATAATATCACGTACTATTGTATCAGAGATATCCAACAGATTCGCTTTGGCAATACGCAGATCGACATAATGGTCGAGATGGCACGACTTAAGAGAAATAGAATGAAACGTGGAATTGTAGAATGTTACATCACCATCGCCGAAATCAGTTCGTTCAAAGGTTATGTCGGTATCTCCCATTTCCATTAGATTAAAATTCTTTGGACCGGTTCCCATTTCAGATCTCTTAAACTGGATCTTTCCTGCTTTGCATGAAGCGCCTTCAAAATTGACTTCCCCGTTGCCAAATATTGACCGGTTAAAGTTAATCCTCCCAGTTCCGAAATCCACAGTTCTGAAATCGACCCTGCTATTCCCGAATTCTGTTCTTTCAAACATTATTTCACAATCGCCAAAAACTGAATAATGAAAATCAACTTTCCCCCCTGTTATCCTGGTAACTTTAAAATTAAAAAGGCCGTCGTTAAAATGTGTATTTATGAAGAGTAAGTCACCGCTGTTAAATTCAGTGTTTGCAAAGCTTACTTC
>JBBRSO010000013.1:0-44528 GCA_038245405.1 Bacteroidales bacterium | reverse complement strand
ATGCTTTATGATAATGGTGCAATTGTAAAATCACGTGTAGAGGATGAACCTGATATTGAGATTGTTATTAAACACGATGATGCTGGAAAAGTGATTTACATCGGCCCTTATCGCAACAAAATTGCTGTAGGAGTACACAGGGAATTCGGACCCGATGGTAAAGTTAAGAATGCGTATCTCTATAATGATAACGGATTGCTTCTTTCTGAAGGTATAGTTGATGAGGCGGGTAACCGGAATGGTAAATGGAAAGATCTTTTTCCAAATAGAAAAATTCAGGCAGAAGGACAGTATGCCGATAACAGAAGGACAGGACAATGGAAGTTTTACAATACTGCCGGAAAAATTGAACAGACCGGATCATTCAATAACGGAAGACCCGACGGATTATGGAACTGGTATTATGAAGACGGTTCAATTCTGAAAGAAGAGGAATACTTTCAGGGTCAGCGCGATGGATTGTCAACAGAATACTCTTCATCGGGTGTAATTATTGCACAGGGACAGTATTCAGATGGTGAGAAAAATGGAGAATGGAAATATAGATTTGGTGAGTACTCTGAAACCGGAAAGTATATCACAGGACTGAGAGATGGCTCCTGGAGAGCCTATTATGAAAACGGAAAACTGAAATTCAAAGGTGCATATGTACAGGGAAACCCTGATGGTCAGCAGATCTTTTATTATGAAGATGGCAAAACAAAGGAAGAACAGTTTTATCAGATGGGCGTCAGACAAAAGACATGGAAAAAATTCGATGAAGAGGGAACACCGTTCCTGGTTATTTCTTATAAAGACGACATAGAAGTTAGTATAAATGGCGTCAGAATTAAGCTTCCGGAGAGCGATACAAAGCTGATTAAATAGTTACTTTGCTTTATGGAAGAAAACATTAATATCAGAAAGGATATTATCACACCAAACGATAAAGAATTTGAGAGACAGTTAAGGCCACTGAGTTTCAGCGATTTTAAAGGACAAAAACAGGTTATTGATAATCTGAATGTTTTTGTAACTGCAGCAAAACAAAGAGGCGAATCACTTGACCATGTCCTTCTGCATGGACCTCCCGGCCTGGGTAAGACTACTCTTGCCACAATTATTGCAAACGAACTACAAGTCAACCTCAGGGTAACCTCAGGCCCTGTACTCGACAAACCCGGTGATCTGGCAGGGCTCCTTACAAACCTCCAGGAAGGCGATGTTCTCTTTATAGATGAAATTCACAGGCTTAGCCCGATCGTTGAGGAATACCTGTATTCTGCTATGGAGGATTTCCAGATCGATATAATGATCGACAAAGGTCCCAGTGCAAGAAGCGTACAGCTGACTCTCAATAATTTCACACTTATCGGTGCAACAACCCGATCGGGACTGCTTACAAGTCCGTTAAGGGCGAGGTTTGGAATTAAGTTTCATCTGGAATACTATGATCATGAAATACTTACAGGTATTGTAAAAAGATCTGCAGGGATATTAAATGTTAATATTGAAGACATTGCTGCAGTTGAAATTGCCAGGAGGAGCCGTGGAACACCGAGAATCGCAAATGCGTTATTAAGACGTGTCCGTGATTTTGCCCAGGTGAAAGGAACAGGTTCGATTGATCTTGCTATTACAAAGTATGGACTAAAAGCCCTGAATATTGATCAGCACGGACTCGATGAGATGGATAACAGGATACTTTCCGTTATTATTGAAAAGTTCAGCGGCGGACCTGTAGGGCTAACTACAATCTCTACAGCCGTGGGAGAAGAGAGTGGAACAATTGAAGAAGTTTATGAGCCTTTCCTTATAAAAGAGGGTTACCTGAAAAGAACTCCGCGTGGCCGTGAGGCAACAGAACATGCTTACAAGCATCTTGGAAAACAGTACGGTGGCGATACAAACGGCAGGCTATTCTGAAAATAATTTCTTAGTTGAAAACATTACTGATCTTCTCCAGACCTTTTGTATTTAAGATCTTTATTCTTCTCCCGTTCAGCTCAACAAGCTTGTCTGATTTGAACTCTGATAGTAACCTGATAACAGATTCCGTTGCCGTACCTACAATATTAGCCAGCTCCTCACGTGTAAGTGAGATATTCAGGAACTGATCATTATCGATTCCAAAATCATTTACAAGGAATAACAGCACTTCAGCAAGCCTCTCCCTTACTGTTTTCTGAGCGATATCGGTTATGAATGAGTTCGCTTCTCCCAATTCGTGGCAGGCAAGCTTCAGAAGTTCGAGAGCATATGCAGGATTTGTTTTAATAAATGATATCAATATTTCAGAAGGTATAAAACACACCTGGGTATCTTCAATTACTTTTGCTGAAGTACAGGCAAGTTCATTACTGAGTACACTTCTGTAAGCGATTATATCCCCCTTTTTGGCGAATCTTATAATCTGTTCCTTACCGTCGAATCCTGTTTTAAAAACTTTTATTATGCCACTGTTGATACAAAAGAATCCGCTTATGCGGTTGCCCTCCTGATATAAAATATCCCCGCGTTTATATTGACGGAAATCTTTCTCAAAATTAAGAGCCTCAGCCTCCTCGGCAGTAAGATGTTTAAATATGGACCCTGTTTCGAGTGCGCAACTGTTACAAAGCGGGACGTGAATTTCCTGCTGTTTCATATCTTCTCCTCTCTCCTTATTACTATTTTAATTTTCCAAAGTATTAAAATGCACTCTTGAACTGATCAAGAAATCTGAGATCATTTTCAAAGTACAAACGAAGATCATTTACACCATATTTTAGCATTGCAGCACGCTCAATACCCATACCGAATGCAAAGCCGGTAAATTTTTTACTGTCTATATTACATGCCTCAAGAACATTCGGATGAACCATTCCGCAACCAAGCACTTCAAGCCAGCCTGTATGCTTACAAACGTTACAACCTTTTCCTCCGCATATCTTGCAACTAACATCCATTTCTGCCGAAGGTTCGGTAAATGGAAAGTACGAAGGTCTCAGCCTGATTTCTGTGTCTTTTCCAAACATCTCCCTGGCAAAAAATAAAAGTGTCTGACGGAGATCTGCAAAAGATACATTCTCATCTATATATAATCCCTCTACCTGATGAAAAATACAGTGTGCCCGTGCAGAAATAGCCTCATTCCTGAATACCCGGCCCGGAGAAATTGTACGGATAGGAGGTTTTTGATTCTGCATCACCCTCACCTGAACAGAGGAAGTATGTGTGCGAAGAAGAATATCATCAGGGTTTGAATCTTCAGCAGATAGACGTGAGATATAAAATGTGTCCTGCATATCACGGGCCGGATGTTCCGGAGCGAAGTTAAGCTTTGTAAAAACATGGTCATCATCTTCTATCTCTGGACCCTCTGATACCGTGAAGCCTATCCGCGTGAAGATGTCTATTAGCTCATTTCTTACAATGGATATGGGGTGACGTGAACCAAGATTATACGGAAATGCGGGTTTTGTAAGATCTTTGTCGTCATTGCTTACTTCCTGACTCTGAATCTCGTTCTTAAGTAAATTATATTTTTCGAGTGCGCTTTGCTTTAGAAGATTTAACTTCTGCCCGATATCTTTTTTATCAGCTGCCAGCACGTTCTTGAAATCTTCGAAAAGATCGGAAAGTAACCCCTTCTTACTAAGAAATTTAAGACGAAAGAGTTCAAGTTCTTCAGGGTTTTTTACTGAGAAAGAAGAAACTTCACTTAACATATCTGTAATTTTTTGAAGCATTAATTATTTTTTAGATATTTATAAATCAGTCTTTTACGATTCTAACCTTTATGATTTTTACATCATTAACGGGTTTATCTGAATTATCCGTCTGCACCGCGGCAATCTTGTCAATAATATCAAGACCTTCAGTAACTTCTCCGAATACAGTATAGCTACCATCGAGACGGGGCGTTCCACCTATAGATTTATATGCACTGCGCTGCTCTTCGGGTATTTTATATTCTTTAAATGAAGACAGATATTGAAACATTTTTATTGAAGCTATTTCCTGAATCTCAGCATCAGATAATGTTTTCCCGGAAAGCCTTACACTATCAGAAGTCTCCTTCATAAAACCCGCAAATCGATTCTGTTTTTCAGTACTGTTGATCTTTTGTTCAGCCTGGTTTAACTCTTCATCTGAAAACTTAACTCCCTGAACAATATAAAATTGCGTGCCCGATGATTTCATTAGAGGATTTGTATCATTTCCTTCGCGGGCTGCAGCCAGAGCCCCCCTTTTATGAAAATACTGAGGATTAAATTCTGCAGGTATCGTATATGTTTTAAGCGAATCGGGCATCGGCCTGGCTGAAGCTGTTTTTGTTTCGGGATCACCAGCCTGTACCATGAAGTTCTTTATTACCCGGTGAAAAGATACTCCGTCATAAAACCCTGATTTAACAAGATTGATGAAATTATCGCGGTGCAGAGGAGTACCATCATATAGCCTGATCTTTATATCTCCAAGAGAAGTTTTCATTGAAACGATGGTATTTTCGTTACCAGTATTTGAATTGCATGACAGAAGACAGGCAAGAGTAAAAAACAATGCTGACATTTTGATATAAAGATTCATGAATAATGTAAATTGGTTATAAAAATCCTTGTAAATGTGTTTGCAAAGATATTTAACTTTGGATGATACAGGAAATATTGGTTTTAAATTGCATTATTTTCATAAATCGGATGTACAAATATATTGTTAAAGTCATTAGCAGTATATTTGCATATTAATATTTTGTCTACATTCCGGGATTTTAAAATGAAAATCAAAGTAATAAACAAGTCAAAACATAAGTTACCCGAATATTCTACCGAAGCGTCTGCAGGTATGGACCTGAGAGCAAATCTGGATAGCGATATCGTACTTAAACCTCTTGAGAGAGGCCTCGTTCCAACAGGTTTATTTCTTGAGATTCCCGTTGGTTACGAAGCACAGATAAGACCACGAAGTGGCCTTGCGATAAAAAAAGGAATCACAGTGCTTAATTCACCCGGGACAATAGATGCCGATTATCGTGGTGAAGTGTGTATCATTTTGGTGAACTTATCCGATGAAACATTCGTTATAAAAGACGGGGAGAGGGTTTGCCAGATGATAGTGGCTCAACATGAAAAGGTTGAATGGGAAAGTGTTGAGATTCTGATGGATAGTAACCGGGGGACAGGTGGGTTTGGACATACAGGTAAAATTTAATTATGAAGTCATATAAATTTATTTTTTTTATTCCCGCTTTTTTTATTCTCACATTTTCATCGTGTGTAAATAAGCTTGCTCCTTCAGAAATCAAAGTCAAAAGCAGTGATAAATATGATCTGGCCACATTTAATTATATCTATACGGAGGCGTTAAAGCAAAAGCTAATGGGAAATGGAGGCGAAGCCCTCATTGATCTAGAACAGGCTATTAAAATTAATCCTGAAAGCGATGCTGCATATTATCAGATGGCGCAGATTGTGATAGCAAACGGCGATATTAGTAATGGTAAGAAGTATGCACTGAAAGCATTAGCATTTGATCAGAAAAACATATGGTACCTAACTATGCTCGGTGGTCTCTATTACCAGGAGAAAAATATTGACAGTGCAATAATATTCTATGACAAAGCGGTTAAGCTTTACCCGGAAAAAGAGAATCTGCTTCTCACTCTTGGAAACCTTTACTCCGAGAATAAAAGCTATGAAAAAGCAAATTCAATATTTGAAGCCTTTGACAGCAAATATGGGGTTAATGAGCAATCTACTTTATCTGCTGTAAAAAATCTTATGGCGGAAGGAAAGTATGATCAGGCTCTTAATAATGCACAAAATCTGATAAAAGAATTTCCTGAAGAAATACTCTATACTGGAATACTTGCAGAGATCTATAAGGATAAAGGAGATAATCAGAAAGCAAGAGAAGTTTATGATAAGCTGCTTGAGAAAGACCCTGAAAATCCGCAGGTTCAGCTCTCACTTGCCGATTTTTTGATTAGTGGTAAGGATTATGAGAATTTGTTTGAGCTTTTAAATGTTATAATTTTGAATTCAAAGGTTCAGCGAGAAAACAAAATTACCCTTGTCGCCCAAATTATTGAATTACCAGATCTTACAAAAGAGCTCCAGGATAAGCTGATGATCTCTCTCCTGGTATTTGAAGCAAATTATCCTGGTGATCACATTGTTCCTTTGCTTCGTCCCAATCTGATGATAAAGCTGAACAAACTGGATGATGCCGCGGAAAGGCTTGAAGAGATTATAAAAACAGATCAGCAGAATTATTATGCCTGGGAAAAACTCCTGTTTATCTATCTTCAACAGAAGGATTACAATAAGCTTTTAGCGAGAGGAGAAGAGTGCGCTAGATTATTCAATACATCATATACTGCAAAATTACTCTATGCGAATGCTGCACTCGAAACAGGAAAGTTTTCAATTGCACTCGAAGAATTGAAAAAGGCAGAGATATTGGCCGCTGATAATAAGGAGTATATTCTTCAGGTTATTACCATGCGGGCAGACGTATATTACAGGATGAAAGATTATTCAAAAGCATTTGAGACATTTGAGCTAGCCATTAAGAACAATAATGATGATCTTACCGTTATGAATAATTATGCTTACTACCTGGCAGAACAGAATACCAAACTAAAGGAAGCTGAAGAAATGGCGAAAAGAGTAACCGAAAAGGATAAAAAAAACACTACATTTCTTGATACTTACGGTTGGGTTTTATATAAAAGAGGTAAACTGCAGGAAGCTGCGAAAGTTATGGAATCTATTATAAATAGCGGAGAAAAGCCTGACGCTGTGTGGTATGAGCACTATGGCTATATTCTGAAAAAGCAAAATAAGTGTAGTGAGGCTGTATCAAACTGGAGCATGGCACTTAAGCTCGACAGCAATAAAACGGAATTACTAAAGGAAATTGAAAGTTGCGGAAAATAGTTGTCACATTTTTTATTGGAATTATTTTATCAGGTTGTTCTGTTACAAGAAGAAACAAAGGCACTGGTGACAATGGAAAACTCCTGACAGGTAGCATATTGGAAAGCGTAGAATATCAGAATCTAACAAATAAGGGCTTTTTTATTCAAAAAGCTGAGATTGAGATTATTGCTCCTGAAGGAAGAGAGAAGTTTATAGGCACTATAAAATTTGAAAAGCCGGATAAATATCTGATAAGCATTAAAAGCAGGACAGGAATTGAAGGAGCAAGAATTTATATAACTAAAGATACTATTTTGGTTAATGACAGGATAAATAAAAAACTGTATGCCGGAACTGCTGAGTATCTTAAACTTAAATATGGAGTTGCTCAGAATTTATTACCACTTATATTTGGTGATCTTGTTCTTGATGACAAATGTAAAAACAATTCCATAAAATGTTTAGAGGAAAATATAAAGGTAAATTGTTTAATTAAAGGTGTTTACCTTAATTACATTATCGACTGTAAAAGAGGCAAGACGAATATGGTCAGTTTTGGTGAGCAAGGTGTAAGTGTGAAATATGATAATTATTTCCTTCTGGATAGTATACTGACTTGCAGGAATATTGATTTTAATTCTTCAAAGTCTAATACTACTGTAAAAATTAAAATTGTTAAAGTAGAATACCCATGGAATGGGAATATAAGTTTTATTTCGGGAAAAGGATACGAATTAATTAATTTGAGATGAAACATCTTTTCCTTATAGGGCTGTTTATAATTTGTATTTGTGATTTGTATGCTCAGTCAAAGACAGAGCTGGAACAAAAAAGGAACGCAGCCTTAAACGAAATTAACTATGTTGACAATATGCTGAAATCCACATCGAAGAAAAAGGTGGAGAGCATGAATGAGATAAAAATTATTGGTAATAAGGTGAATTTAAGAGAGTCAGTTATACGGGGAATGCGTGATGAGATTATCCTTGTAACAGACAGGATTGATATGAATACTCTTGCAATTAATATGATGGAGAGCGATCTGATTGACTTAAAAAAAGATTATGCCCGTGCTGTTGTTAATTCATATAAATCAAAAAAGGAAAACCCTGATTTGCTTTATATCCTTTCAGCAAAAGACTTCAATCAGGGATATAAACGGCTTAAATATCTTCAACAGATTACAAAATTCAGACGACTGGAATCTGAAACTATTATGGAACTGAAGGACCAGATCCTGTCTACCAGGAAGAGATTAGAGAGTGATCTTTCAAAAATATCAGTACTCAAATCCAGGGAGGAGCATCAAAAAAATCTGTTGCAATCGGAGCAGGAGAAAAAACAGGAAATGGTTAATTCTCTGAGCAAAAAGGAAAAGCAACTGAATAAAGACCTTGAAGAGAAAAAGAAAATTGCAGAAAAGATAGAAAAAGAAATCGCACGAATGATAGAGGAGGAGAGGAAAAAGGTTGTCAAATCTGATAACACTCCTGAACAGAAACTTATAGGTGAGAATTTCTCTGAAAATAAAGGGAGGTTGCCGTGGCCTGTTGAAAAGGGTGTAATTACCAGCCAGTTTGGTATTCAGAAGCATCCGGTTTTAAAATATGTTACCGAAAATAATATTGGAATCGAAATCACAAGTCTGGGCAGTACAGCAGTTCGGAGCATCTTTAAAGGAGAAGTAGTTAAGGTGTTTCCGATAAAGGGCGCAAATGGGACAATAATAATTAGACATGGAAAATATCTTTCAGTTTACCAAAATGTTGTAGATTTGAAAGTTAAACAGGGAGATAAGGTTGGTACAAAACAGGAAATTGGCAACGTATTTTGTGATACCGAAAACGGAAATAAGGCGATTCTTAAATTTATGATCTTTGAAGAGAAGGAAAAACTTAATCCGGAAGCATGGATCACAAAAAACTAATTGATTTTTGTAACATATTATGATTATTTAAGTATAACCGGCGGTAGTTAATAAGTTATGGATAAAAAGATCAGAATAGAATCTGTGGTGGGAAACCTGAGAATAGTAGAAAATGCAATTGATGAAGCTACTACGGTTATTGGGATTTCAAAAGATTATTATGGAAAAATTTTAGTCTCGGTTATGGAGGCCGTCAATAATGCGATCTTGCACGGCAACAGATCGAACCCTGATAAGATTGTGGATATTGATATTTCCTATTTTGATAATCAACTTGATATTACTGTTACTGATGAAGGACCGGGCTTCAAACCCGAATCGGTACCTGACCCTACGATCCCTGAAAATATCGAAGAGTTAAACGGAAGAGGGATTTATCTTATGTCGCACCTTGCTGATAATATCAAATACAGCGAAAAAGGTAATTCTGTGACTATGACTTTTAAGAATATCTTATCTTGAGTATCCGGATATTTTATGATGAAACAAACTTCAGGCTGAAAGGATCAAAAGAGGCTTTGAAGAAAATAGATAAGGTCATTGCGAAAGAAAGAAAAATTTCCGGTGACCTTAGTTTTATTATAACAAATGACGAACGACTGAAAGAAATTAATGTCGAGTTTCTCGAACATGATTACTATACAGATGTTATTACATTTAATTATAATGAAGGGAACATTATAAACGGTGAAGTTTATATTAGCCTGGACAGGGTAAAAGAAAATTCTCACAACTATAATGTTAGTTTAAAAAATGAGCTTAAAAGAGTTTTGATTCATGGTGCACTTCATCTGGTTGGATATGATGATTCAAATGAACACAGCAAAAGTGAAATGAGGAGGATGGAAGATTACTGGTTAGATTCACTTTAGGGAAAGATATATGGATTTTCAATATGATATAATTGTTGTTGGTGGAGGTCATGCCGGATGTGAAGCTGCACATGCTGCAGCAGTAATGGGAGCGAAGACTCTTCTTATTACAATGGACATGACAAAGCTTGCCCAGATGTCATGTAATCCTGCAATGGGGGGAATAGCAAAAGGTCAGATTGTTCGGGAGATAGACGCAATGGGCGGGATGAGCGGAATTGTTACAGACAGAAGCATGATACAATTCCGTATGCTTAATAAATCAAAAGGCCCCGCAATGTGGAGCCCGAGGGCTCAGTGTGACCGGCAAAAATTTACAATTGAGTGGAGGAAGGTACTAGAGAAAACCAACAATCTGTTTATCTGGCAGGAACAGGCTAAAACTCTTATCCTCGACGGGATGAGAGTGATAGGAATAGAAACATCTTTCGGAGCAAGATTTTATTCCAAGGCTGTGATCCTGACAAATGGTACCTTTTTAAACGGTCTTATGCATATCGGTTTTTCGAAAATTAAAGGCGGTAGATCCGGTGAACAGGCCTCTACTGGTTTAAGCGAGCAACTCGAACAACTTGGTTTTTCTGTAGAAAGGATGAAGACAGGAACCAGTGCCCGGCTCGATGGAAGATCTATTGATTTTAGTTTAATGGAAGAACAAAAAGGCGATGAAGAAGGTGAAACATTCTCTTACCTGGTAGAAGAGAAAAATAAGCTGATTAAAAGGAATTGCTTTATCACTCATACAAATATTGATGTACATGATGAGATTAGAAAGGGTTTTGATTTTAGTCCGTTGTTTACAGGAAAAATTAAAGGACGAGGTCCTCGCTATTGCCCAAGCATAGAAGATAAGGTTGTAACTTTTAAGGAAAAAACGTCTCATCAGCTTTTTATCGAACCGGAAGGGGAGGACACAATTGAATACTACATTAACGGATTCTCAAGCAGTCTTCCACTGGAAGTCCAGCTGAAAGCGCTGAGGAAAGTGAAAGGTATGGAGAAGGTTGAAATGTTCAGACCTGGTTATGCCATAGAATACGACTTCTTTCAACCGACTCAATTAACACACTCACTGGAGACAAAAGCTATTAAGGATCTTTTTTTCGCAGGTCAAATTAACGGAACTACCGGATATGAGGAAGCTGCTGCCCAGGGTTTAATGGCAGGGATTAATGCAGTTCGGAAAGTTCAGAACAAAGAACCACTTATATTAGGAAGGGAAGAATCATATATAGGTGTACTTATCGATGACCTGGTAACAAAAGGTGTGGATGAACCTTACAGGATGTTTACGTCGAGGGCAGAATACAGAATTCTGTTACGGCAGGACAATGCAGATGAAAGACTGACAAGGAAAGCATTTGAGATCGGAACTGCCAAAATTGAAAGAGTAAAGCACCTGGAAGAAAAGGAGGAGATGATCAGGGAGATAATAAATTTTCTTTCTGAGACGAGTGTTAGTCCGGGAGAAATAAATGAATTCCTTGCTAAGGCTGACACGAACATAATTACACAGAAAATAAAAGCAATTAATATCGCCTCACGTCCGCAGGTAAATATAGGCCATTTGTTGGAAGCAATCCCGGGAGGAGATAAGCTTAAGGCATTCCAATCCGACCGGTTCAGAGAGATTGCGGAATCTGCAGAAATTAGTATCAAATATGAAGGATATATACAAAGAGAGAAAATTGTTGCTGATAAGATAAAAAGACTCGAAGCTTTAAAGATTCCGCACGACATTGATTTCAGTGAACTTGTTTCAATTTCAACCGAAGGCAGGCAGAAATTATCAAGAATTAAACCTGTAAGCATTGGCCAGGCCGGTCGAATCAGCGGGGTTTCGCCATCTGATATAAATATACTCCTGATGTATCTGGGAAGATAGTGTTCCACGTGGAACATATAAATTTTAAATAATAATTATTTTTATGAAAATTGTTGGACAATTGGTTGATATTCATAAAATGGATATCTATCCTGCTGAGTTGACAATTGCAGGTAGTTCTATAAAGAGTATTGTCCGTCTCGGTTCGGCGCCTGAAATCTATATTCTTCCCGGATTAATCGATGCTCATATTCACATCGAAAGTTCAATGATCACCCCTGGAGCATTTGCTATGGCAGCAGTGAAACATGGTACGGTGGGTGTTGTATCAGACCCGCATGAAATAGCCAATGTATTAGGGACAGAAGGTGTCGAATTTATGATAAACGATGCAAAAAAAGTTCCTCTGTATTTTTACTTTGGCGCTCCTTCATGTGTTCCTGCAACACGCTTTGAGAGTAATGGAGCAAACCTCGATCATGAAAAAGTGAAGAATCTTCTTCAAAGGGAAGAAATAAAATACCTCTCGGAAATGATGAATTTCCCAGGGGTAATTAATGATGACACGGAGGTGATGAATAAGTTGAGAGTTGCCAGGGAACTTGGTAAGCCTGTTGATGGTCATGCACCGGGACTGACAGGCGACCAGCTAAGAAAATATGTAAATGCAGGAATAAGCACAGATCATGAATGCAGTACCCTTGATGAAGCGCTTGAGAAAATATCACTTGGAATGAAAATCCTTATTCGGGAAGGAAGCGCCGCAAGAAATCTGAAAGCATTGAAGCCCTTATATAATACAAATCCAGAGAGCATCATGCTTTGCAGCGACGATTTGCATCCTGAGATGTTACGCGAAAGACATATAAATAAGCTGATCGCGGGTTTGATCGCAGAAGAATTTGATGCTTTTGACGTAATAAGGAGTGCGACAATTAATCCTGCGGAACACTATAAGCTCAATGTTGGGCTACTCAGACAGGGCGACAGCGCTGATTTCATTCTAGTTGACAGCCTTGCTAAAATGAATATTCTTGAAACCTGGATAAAGGGAAAAAAAGTCTATTCAAGCGGAAAGGTTTTCTTTAATTATATTGCCGGGAAAGCTGTTAATAACTTCAACTGTTCTCCTCTCAAAGAGGCAGACATAAAGATTAAGAATATAAACGGAAAGATCAGGGTTATTACCGCAGTGGACGGCGAATTGCAGACGGGAGAAATTCATTATCTGACTGGAAAATCTGATTATGTGAATATTGATTTAGCCGGTGATATATTGAAAGTTGTTGTAAAAGACAGATATAAAGATCTGCCCGCAGCTATTGGTTTTATTAAGGGCTTTACACTGAAAAAAGGGGCCTTTGCCAGCTCTATTGCTCACGATAGCCATAACATCATTGGGGTTGGTACAAATGATAGGGATATTGTAAATTCAATAAATGAGATTGTTTCAAAAAAAGGAGGACTGGCCGTATCTTGCGATGGACGAATAAGCGGATTACAATTGAATATTGGCGGTATAATGACCACTCGTTCATGCGAGGAGATTGCATTCGATTATGAGAAGCTAAATGCATTGGTTAAATCACTGGGCTGCACTATGCAGGCCCCGTTTATGACATTATCCTTTATGGCTTTACTGGTCATTCCCGATCTCAAAATTGGCGACCAGGGTTTATTCGATGTCAATACATTCCGGAAGGTTTCTCTGTTTATGGAATAATCCTTGTAATCACGAAATCCCGTAGGGACGGGTCGCGACCCGTCCCTACATGTTCCCGTCCCTACATGTTCCCGTTCCTACATGTTCCCGTTCCTGCATGTTCCCGTCGCTGCCGTCATTTACAGAACAACCATTCTCTTTCATTATATTTGTACCATCAAATCGTGATATGTCAACCGAAATTAAATACAAACCGGTTCTTTCTTCTATTCCTGATAATCCTGGAATCTACCAGTTTATAGATGCTTCCGGAGTCATTATATATATTGGAAAGGCTAAAAACCTCAAAAAACGGATTGCTTCATACTTTTCAAAGAATCAATCAGGAAAAACCGTTGCCTTATTAAGAAAAACAGCGGATATACGGCATATTGTTGTCGATAATGAATCAGATGCACTATTACTTGAGAACAACCTTATTAAGAGACATCAGCCCAGATATAATATACTTCTTAAAGACGATAAAACATTTCCCTGGATCTGTATTAAAAACGAACCCTTCCCGAGAATCTTCAGTACAAGAACTCCTGTAAAAGACGGATCAGCTTACTATGGCCCATATACATCTGCCCTGATGGTGAGAACACTTATTAATTTTATAAGACCATTATATCAGATCAGAACCTGTTCTCTCAATCTTACAAAGTCGAACATTGAAGCCGGAAAGTTTAAAGTCTGTCTTGAATATCATCTTGGAAACTGCAAAGGACCATGTGTTGGACTCCAATCAGAAGACGAGCATTTGGATAATATTAACCAGATAAGGGATATACTGAAAGGAAATATTTCTGCTGTAATTGATCATCTTAAAAAGGACATGAAAGCATTTTCAAATGAAATGCGGTTTGAAGAGGCACAAAAGATAAAGGAAAAGATCGATCTGCTCTCCGGTTTCAAAAGCCGGTCCACTGTTGTCAGCAATACTATTCGTAACGTGGATGTTTTTGCATTTACCCAGGAGTCAGATAATGCGTATGTTAATTACTTAAAAGTAGTCCATGGTGCTGTGATACAGGCTTATACAACGGAATTAAAAATGCGTATCGAAGAAGAAAAGGAATCTATTCTGGGTTTTGCAATAACCGAGATACGGCAAAGACTACAAAGCGATTCATCTGAAATTATTGTGCCCTTTATGCCTGATCTCCTGCTGGATAAGGTAAATTATACAGTACCAAGAGCCGGCGAGAAGCTAAAACTTCTTGAGCTTGCAGAAAGAAATGCCATTTATTATAAGCTTGAGCAGAAAAAGAAGCGGCTGGAACACTCCCCGGAAGTGAGAACCGGAAAAAACCTTGTGAAATTAAAGAACGATCTCCATATGTCGGAGCTTCCTGTGCATATAGAATGTTTCGATAACTCGAACATTATGGGAACCAATGCTGTTGCGGCATGTGTTGTATTCAGAAATGCACGTCCAAGCAAAAGCGATTACCGGCATTTTAATATAAAAACTGTGACCGGACCTGATGATTTTTCATCTATGGAAGAGATTGTATTCAGACGTTATCGCAGGATGATTGAAGAAAACCAGAAACTTCCCCAGCTGGTTATCATTGATGGAGGTAAGGGACAACTCTCCTCGGCCATGAAGAGTATCGAAAAGCTGGGATTACGCAATAAGATTACAGTTATCGGGATCGCAAAGAAGCTTGAGGAAATTTATTTTCCCGGCGATAGCATTCCGATATACCTCGATAAAAACTCCATTAGTCTGAAAATTATCCAGCACCTCAGAAATGAAGCACACAGATTCGGAATAAATTTTCATCGCGATAAACGTTCATCAGACATGATAAAATCCGATCTCGATCAGATCAGAGGGATCGGACCAAAGACAAAAGAGATCCTTCTCAAACATTTTGAATCGGTAGAGAAAATTAAGGATGCTCCCCCGGAAGAGCTGCAGAAACTTGTCGGAGTCAGAAAAACCGCCGTTTTAACCGGATATTTTCAAAAATCCTCCTAGTTTCCACGTGGAACAATTAAGAGAGTGTGTTGCTTAATTACAAGATAATGAAATTAATAGAACGAAAATGCGACCAGCTTAACTCAACGAGAATTGATTATTTTTCAAATAAAGGTCATCGGGGCATAAATTTTTGAAGCAATCTCCCTGAACTAAGTTTCCTTCAAAGCCTTTTCAAGTGCACGACCAATTTCCAGGGAGCCATCTGTGAAAAGACCTTTCATTCCAAATTCCCTTGCGGAAATAACATTTACTTCAAGATCGTCGATAAACAGACATTCATCAGGAATAAGAGAATATTTCTGCATCAGTAATTCATAAATACGGATATCTGGTTTTGCATGCTTTGCCTCGGCTGAAATTAGTCCGCCTTCGAAATGTTTGAAAAAATAATATCCTGACCGTATTTCTTCAAAGATATCACCCGGGAAGTTAGAAAGATAATATAGCTTTAAACCGCGTTTTTTAAGTCCGGGAAGCAAACTTACGTTAGAATTAAGGGGAAACATCAGATCAGTGCGAAGATTGAAAATATGGGCTATTTCTTCCTTCCTGAGAGATGACTTTTTAGAAATGCATTCAATTGCATAAGGAGTGGTTATTTCTCCTTTGTCAAGCATTTGCCATTCTGCGCTTCCAAAAATATCGGACAGTATAATGGCTTTTATGGTTTCAGGGTATTTATTCTTTGCGAGATACTCCGCAGGCCTGAAGCTTAAAAGAACATTTCCAAGATCAAAAATTAAATTCTTTATCATATCATTGATTTTTCATACAAGCAGGCTGGCCGGTTGCTTCGAGCACGTTCCACCATAATTCACCTTCAACATCTATTTTCTTGCGTTTGGCAACCACCATCTGTATTGGCATTAACGTAAACTGGTTATTCCAGAATCCGACAACAAAATCAGTTCTTCCCGACAAGGCAGCGTGTACTGCGTTTTGCGCAAGCAGGTTACAGAATTTACTGTCGTTGGCATTGGCAGGTGAGCTTCTTATGATGTAGCTCGGATCGATATATTTTATCGAGTGTGGAAAACCGGTACTCTCAAAATCTTCAGCGATTTTCTCTTTGAGATAAACTCCAATATCTTTAAGTCTGATATTTCCTGAAGCATCTTTGCAGTTACCCCTGTCTTCAAAAAACTCTTGTCCGGCACCTGCGGCTACAACAATAACTGCATGATGACTTTCCTCGAGCCTTTTTTTAAGAATTTGCAAGAAACCACGCGCACCATAAAGATCAAAAGTAATCTCGGGTATTAGTATAAAATTAACTTCCTGGATCGCCAGGACGGCATTTGCCGCGATAAAGCCCGAATCACGGCCCATAAGCTTTACGAGAGCTATGCCATTGTATGCTCCCGTAGCCTCATTGTGAGCGTTCATTATAATATTATTGGCAATGGAAAATACAGTTTCAAATCCAAATGACTTTTGAATCAGATCGATATCGTTATCTATTGTTTTAGGAATGCCGGCAACTGCTATCTTTAATTTCCTTTTTTCAATTTCCTGATGAATTTCATGTGCTCCCCGTAAAGTGCCATCGCCACCGATACAAAAAAGTATGTTTATATTCATAATATCGAGCGTATCGACCATTTTTTCCACATCCTGTTTACCCCGCGATGATCCCAGGAATGTTCCACCAGTAAGATGGATATTGTTAACCATGGCTGATGTGAGTTCAATTACCGAATGATTATACTTTGAAACCATTCCCTCATAGCCATATTGAAAACCGAGCACCCGGATTATACCGTATCTGTAATGAAGCTCATTTACAAGACTCCTTATAACATTGTTAAGTCCGGGACAGAGACCACCACAGGTGACGATCCCCACCTTTGTCTTTGCCGGTTCAAAGTAAATGAATTCCTTTGGTCCGGCTTTTTCAAATGATACCGGTAATTCCCTGAAATCGCTGTGTCGCTTAAAGTTATCAAGCGAAACGTCGTAAATAATTCTTTCACTATCGTCTACAAACTTGTATACCGGATTCTCAGAGCGGCGAGTGGATAAGAGCGGGGAAACGACACTACCTTTTCCCAGAGTACTGACAATAAAATCCTCGTATTTCATCTTAATCTGGTAAGTAAAAAAAAAGAAACACCAATGAAAACATTTAAGTTTTCAGGGAAGTCAAATTTAGATAAATTTTTGATTGATCGGCAGATACCCTTCTTCAGATTATTTGCTTGATACGTCCGACGAGACCATTCTCAAGCATTACTTTTATTCCGTGAGGATGATTGGGTGAGGATGTAAGTACTTCTTTTACTTTCCCTTCGGTGAGCCGCCCGGTTCTTTTGTGTTCTGTCAATTCAACCATAACATCTATACCCGGCTTAATATCAGCCCTGCGCGTACCTTCCATAAACTCCAGTTTTTTAAACATTATTGTAGATTCAAATCAGGTTCAGTCTTTTTAGATCAGAGTGCAATGATAAATAATATTCTTAAAGAATTTACTAAAATTCTTATCGTTTTGATAAGTATACAAAATCAATGGATTAACAGCCTCCTTTTATCAATGTGCGTATGCTATAGATGCTGCTGCTTGCAGTAATAAAGAGTGTTTTCATGTCCTTTCCTCCAAAACAAACATTGGATGTCCATTTTTCGGGAACCGTTATTGTACCAAGAAATACGCCATCCCTGTCAAATACAGATACACCCTTTCCGGTTAAATAGATGTTGCCCTTAAAATCGATAGTCATCCCATCTGATCCCATCTCGCAGAAAAGTTTTTTATTGCTCAGGCTTCCATCTTTGTTGACCCTATATTTCCAAGTTTTATTGCCCTTAATATCAGCAATAAAAAGTGTCGATGCGTCTGGTGTTCCGACTATACCGTTAGGCTGTTCCAGATCATCGATCACCCGTGTTATGGTTTTATGATCGGGTGCAAGAAAATATACAGCCTGGCAGGATTGCGGCATTGAATCGTGGTCCCACCACGAGCGTTTATAAAATGGATCGGTAAAATAAACTCCGCCTTCCGGTGTATTCCATAAATCATTTGGGCCATTCAGCGGTTTTCCCTGATATTCGGATGGAATAATTGTAATGTTTTTGGCCGGATCAATGCACCACAAGGCATTTTTTTCATCTGCACAAGCCCAAAGGTTGCCTTTATTGTCGAACGAAAGACCATTTGAACGGCCGGCAGGTTGCAAAAATACAGACAGCTTGCCTTTGCTGTTCCAAAGCATTATCCTGTCGTTTGGCTGATCGGTAAAATAAATATTTCCTCTACCATCAGAAGCCGGGCCTTCAGTAAAAAGAAAGCCGTCAGCCAGCTTTTTAACTTTATCGCCGTGACTTATAATCCGGTCAAGACCCTTTTTCTGAGAAAATGCAAAAACAACAATAAGACAAAGGGATAAAATTGAGAATTTAATCAGTTTCATATAAATAGAGAATTTAATCGGTAGGGACAGGTCGCGACCTGTCCCTACTATGTCACACCAATGTTTTCTTCATTCTTTCCAGGTAATTATCAATCTGTTCAGGTCGTTCAAACCCGACAATTATCATATCTACTGATCCCAGGCCGAGAACATATTTTAAAGAAGCATCAATTTTTTCAGAGTCATTACTGAACTTTCCATTGCCGATAAGTTTCATGCCGATTACACCTTTTCCCGCTTTATGAAGTTTGGCAATAACAGGAATAACTTCTGATGCTCTGACACGGTCCATGGCTTCTCCATACGGGTTGACGCGCACATGAATAACATCGATCCACGGGTCGTCGACGCAGATCTCCATCGCCTCCAGTGAATGTACAGAAACTCCGTGAGCCCTTATTATTTGTTTTGACTTAAGGGTTTCAAGAATATCCATCTGCCTTTTATGCTTGTCAGTCCAGCTGGCATCAGTCATGCAGTGTATCTGTACCAGATCGAGATAATCTGTTTTAAGGTCCTTCCTGAACCTGTCAACAACCAGATCAGCATCTTGTCTTTCCGACCCCGGGATGCCACCAGGTCCAACCCATATTTTTGAACTTAAAGTATATGATTCACGTGGTACGCCTTTTAGGGCCGAAGCTGTAAACGGATGAGTTCCATAGCTGTCGGCGCAATCGAAAAAGCGGATTCCCTTTTCATGAGCATAACGTATAATTGATTCAGCATTACCCGAGCGGGTGATGTTTGATGACCTGTTATAACCGCTGAAACCAGTACCCATCCCAAGAAGAGTTGTTTTAATTCCTGACTTTCCAAGTGTAACCATTTGGAGTGGATCTGTCGATAATCCCGGAGTTTTAATTGTACGTGCTCCTGTTCCGCCGACAAGAACTGCGCCGGCTCCTGCTGCAATGGTTGTAACAAATTGTCTGCGTGTCAGATTTTTTGCTTTCATAACTGATGGTTTAGAATGATTCCTACTAATTGAATAAAATTTTTTGCCTGCTCAGTACCAGTTCTCCACTTTTATCTTTTTAATTTTATCTTTTATCTTCCATTAATACATTCACTTTCAGATTTGAAGGATAGTCAATATCATGATAAATCCGTTGAGTCGCTTTTTGGAAATCACTGTCCTGACAGGTGTAAATATTTACGAATTTCTGAGGATTTCTGTCAACAAGCGGGAACCATGAGTTCTGAATCTGAATCATTATCTGATGACCTTTTTTGAATGTATGTGCAATGTCGGGCAATGAATATTTTATTTCAGTAATTTCCCCCGGTATAAATGGCTCAGGCTTTTCAAAGCTGTTACGGTATCTGCCCCTGAAGATCTCTCCCCTAACAAGCATTTCATAGCCTCCCAGATCTGCTTTCATACCGGAGAGTGTTGGGTCAGACGGAATAACATCGATCAGCTTAACAACGAAATCAGCGTCAGTTCCGGTTGTTCCTACAAAAAGATCAGCTGTAAGCGGTCCGGTTAGGGTTAAATCTTCATCAAGATAGTCGGTCTGATAAACCATAACATCTGGCCTTTTTGCGGCAAACCGTTGATCATCAGTCATGTATTCAGATGTTCGGTTCGTTGTCTTTACTTCAGTATATGGAACAGGTTTTGAAGGATCGGAGATATACTCATCAAAGCTGTTTCTGCCAGTTGGATCCGTTAATGAGAGTTTCCCCGAAGGTTGTAAAAACAGATTCTTTTCAATAATATTTTTTGGTGGCCAGGTATCAAAGCTTCTCCATTCGTTTGACCCGGTTACGAATATTGTTGCTTCCGGAATTTTGGGATCTCCAGACCCTTTAAGATAATAATCGAAGAAGCTTTTTTCAAGTGCGCTGTATTTCTTATTTGCATCGAGACCCCAAGAAATATTACCAAGGCTGTTTGCCTTTCCGGAGCTCCACTGCCCGTGAGACCATGGACCCATAACAAGAAAATTATTCACTGAAGGAGGATTCTGTTTCTCGATTGCATCATAAGTATGCAATGCACCATAAAGGTCTTCAGCATCAAACCATCCGCCAACAGTCATTACAGCCGGGGTAACATTTTTTAGAAACGGCCGAGGATCCCTTGATTGCCAGAAGTTGTCATAATCGGGATGAGCGAAAGCGTCCTTCCAGAACTTGATGCTATCACCAAGGTACAGAGGCGCTATATTTTTTATGGCTCCCACAGAGAGGAAGAATTCATAGCTATCTGTTTCCGGCCAGATGAATGAAGAAAATCCTTTTCTGGTAGGGCCGTGAAATTTTCTGCCGTTGCTATAATAAAAACCGAAACAATCGAGAATGAAAAATGCACCGTTATGGTGGAAGTCGTCGCCGAGAAACCAGGCAGTTACCGGAGCCTGAGGGGAGACAGCTTTCACCGCAGGATGAGCATTTATTATACCCATTGTCGAATAAAATCCGGGATAGGATATTCCGAAAATTCCGACATTCCCATTATTGTTTTTAATGTTTTTAACGAGCCAGTCAACAGTATCCCAGGTGTCAGTTGATTCGTCAATGTCTTTATTGCTTTTCCGTTCTGGTACTTCAGGACGGATGTCTTCAAAATCTCCTTCACTCATATACTTTCCCCTTACATCCTGAAAAACCATGATATAATTATCATCCGTATATCTGTCATAAGCCTGCACGAAGTAATTATAACTCGCGGGCCCGCCGGGTTCAATGTTATATGGAGTCCGGTTCAGTAGTATAGGATGTGTTCCTGCATTTCTATTGGGAGTATAAATTGAAGTGAAAAGCTTTATTCCGTCCCTCATAGTTATGTAAACTTCCTGTTTATCATATCGCTCTCTGATGCCTTTCGACTGGGCATTAAGGGATGAGGTAAGTATAAATATAAAAGAAACCAGGTACAGGTTGAGTGATAACTTTATCTTGAAGTGCATGTTGTAAATAATTTTAGTGAAATTAACGTTTACAGGCCCAGTCTTTGTATAAGATCACCTGGTGGTACAGGTCTGCCCTTTTTTGTGGCTACACCTGTTACTTTCGCTTTCACGATAAGTTTTAAATCGGGGATCCTGTAGATTTCCTGTATGAAAAGAATTCTTGCATTGCCTTCCCGTTCTATTCTGACAGTTACATAAAACTCATCATGGCTCCTCAGGGGATACTTGTATTCTATCTCCACCTTAGTCACAATGAGATCGATACCTTCGTTATGAAGCCCAACGAAGCTGACCCCTTTTGAGATGAGGTATTCGTGTCGTGCATGTTCGAGATAATGCTGATAATTGGCATTATTTACAACACCTTGAAGATCACATTCGTAATCTCTCACAATGAATCTAAGGTTATATGGAATTTCCTGCATGGTCATTATTTGGGAAACCGGCCAAATAATTTCCTGAGTCCGGCATGTAACTTATGAATGCTGTGAGGTTTATAATGCATCAGAATACACTCTCCGGTAATGTAATTGATACCCGAGTCCTGAAGCTCATCTATTGCCTCTTTTGTATCGGCCATCTGCTGAATCCAGATCCGGGTTATCCCCTTTTCTTTTGCTTCTCTTATTACAGAGGCAGTCTGAGCCTTTTTTGTAAATACAATAATACTGCAGACCTCAGGTGGGAGCATTTTCACATTTGCATAACATTTATCACCCATTATTTCGTCAGCATTTGGGTTGACAGGTATGATTCTCATCCCTTTTTCTTTCAATTCTTTGAAGGCAGCATAACCAAATTTTTTAGGATTACGAGATACTCCAACTAGCGCAATAGGCTGAGAATCAATAAACTCATTAATTTGTTTTAAAGTTGTCATGTGGCTTGAAGGTTTATACGTTCAACCATGGAAAAGTAGTAAAAATTCCCGAATAAGTTACCAGGTTCGGTTACCGATCACCGGTTACCGGTTACCGGCATACTCCTAAGTATAAATACGTAAAAACAGTTTAAAAAAACCAACTGCCATTTTTTTTTCATTACTTGGTATTACACATTTTAAAAAATCAGAATCAGGAATGAAAAAGCCAGAAGACCGCACTGGATACTTGTTTACAAAGAGATATTCCAATTATGTATTTATGTTATTATTTCTGCTCTATATGTTTGACTATATAGACAGAATGGTTGTAACATCAATGTTTACCTCCATAGAGCATGATTGGGGAATAACTCATACTCAGAGCGGGTTGCTGGTATCAGCAGTTTACTGGGCCATAGTTATTCTGACATTTCCGATTTCGATACTTGTCGACAGATGGAGCCGTACAAAAACAATAGGTGTAATGGCGATTATGTGGAGTCTGGCCACAGCACTCTGTGCCCTTACGGGCAACTTCGTGCAATTATTTATGGCAAGGATGCTGATTGGAGTGGGAGAAGCAGGATATGCTCCGGGCGGGAGCGCCATGATCTCGGGTCTTTATCCGGTCGACAGGAGGGCACGCATGATGGGTTTGTGGAATGCTTCGATTCCACTTGGCTCGGCAATTGGTGTTCTTCTGGGTGGTATCATTGCAGCAAAGCTCGGATGGAAACATGCGTTTGGAATAGTTGCTATTCCTGGTTTGATTATCGCGATACTTTTCCTTTTTGTAAAAGATTATAAAACTGTTGATCTCTCTTTTGTCGATAAAAACAGTAAGAGGATCAGGATGGAGAAAAAGGATATGGTGAGGGAATTCATTGGTAAGCCTTCGGTGTTATATACTTATCTTGGGATGGCTGCAGTGGTGTTTGTAACTACTTCAATGCTGACATGGCTTCCCACATATTTTGAAAAAATGAGAGATATACCGCAGGCTAAAGCCGGACAGATGGCGAGCTCTGTGATGGTTCTGGCGTTGGTGGGAGCGCCGCTCGGAGGATATCTGACTGACCTTTGGAGAAAATCAAGAATCAACGCAAGACTTTTATTCCCGGCTATCTCCACTTTATTATCGGCAATAGTTCTTTTTATAGCCCTTACACTGGGTAAAGGGGTCATTCAATATGTGTTATTCCTTGTTTTTGGCGTTTTGGTTCTGGCGTTCATCTCTGGTGCAGCATCTGTAACACAGGATGTTATACATCCAGGGCTCAGGGCAACATCTTATGCAATAGCGGTTGTTGTACAGAATCTCCTTGGTGCTTCAACTGCGCCAATTATTATGGGAAAAATTTATGACCTTACAAATATCCAGACTGCATTATCAATTCTTCCTTTGATACTTTTAGTCGGAGCTATTTTATTCTGGCTGGGCTCACGTCATTATCTTAAAGATCTGGGTCTCGTTGCAAATATTGAGCTTACAGCAGAATAATTATTTTTTTCTGGAGGTAGTATAGTGAACGAATTGCTTTAGCGATTCCCTCACGCCAGATTCAGGATATGAATCGAGGATGGCTAAGGCTTTATCGCGGTAAAGATTCATTTTAGTTTCAGAATAATCGAGACCGCCGTACTCAACAACGAAGCTTATTACTTCTTTGATGTCAGTCCTGGTTTTCTTTTTTCTTTTAACAATATTCAGAATATGCTTTTTCTTTGATCCGGGAGATTGTTCAAGTGCATATATTAATGGCAGGGTTATCTTTTTTTCTTTTATGTCATTACCCACAGCTTTTCCGGTCAGACCCGTCCCCTCATAATCAAGGATATCGTCTCTTATCTGAAATGCGATGCCAATATTTTCTCCGAACTCTTTCATTATTTGTATTGTATCGGCATCGTCAATTACAGATTTTGCACCACAGGCAGTGCAGGCCGCCAGCAAGGCACCTGTTTTGCTTATGATGATCTTGTAATAATCTTCTTCTTTAATATTCAGCTTCCTGGCTTTCTGGAGCTGCAGGAGCTCGCCTTCCGACATTGACTTTACTGCTTCCGAGATAATTTCAAGCATATCATATCTTGAATTTTCAACACAGATGTGCATCCCCGAAGAGAGAAGATAATCACCCAGCAAAACAGCGATTTTTGAATTCCAGAGTGCGTTTATTGAAAGAGAACCTCTTCTTTCGCTCGCATCATCAACCACATCGTCGTGTACAAGAGATGCAGTATGAAGGAGTTCAATACAGGTGGCAGCAATATATGTCGATTCTGAAATTGTTCCATTTAGTTTTGCTGTGAGAAAAACCAGCAACGGTCTCATCTGCTTTCCTTTGCGACGGAGGATATAGTTTAGAATTATATTTAATAAGGGAATTTTACTATGCACTGTCCGCCTGAAGTAAACTTCAAATTCAGCCATTTCATTCTCAACTGGTTTTTTGATTCCGGTAAGAGCAGACATATATGTTTATTAATTCCTTCAAATATAATAAAATCGGTCGCCAAAGATTGTCTTTTGTTTAATTGTTCTGTCATATCGGATATTTTCAGCTTAAAACGAACGACTTTCATCTTATCAACATATTTATATACATTTGTTGCAAAAATTCTTTGATAATGGAATTTAAAGAACTTAATCCCGAAAGTCTCGAAAAGGCTGCTGGTATGCTAAAAGCAATAGCCCACCCGGTACGCATAACAATTGTTGGATTTCTTGAAGATGGAAAAAAACGGACTGTTACGGAAATACATAAGCAGCTGGGAATTGAGCAATCAACTGCCTCACATCATCTTGGCATTTTAAAGGACAAAGGTGTATTAGCATCAAAAAGAGAAGGCAAAAATACATGGTACTATCTGAAGCATGAAAATCTCAGGACTATCCTGAGTTGCGTGAGCACTTGTTGTCAGGAATAGGGTACTGGGTGCGGGGAGAACCGCTAACCGGATACCGGATGCAGGATCTTATTAGAGATTTTTAAACATCCTCTTCTGAAATAGAACTATTGATAATACTCCTATAGTTATTGAGGAGTCTGCGATATTAAATACGGGTCTGAAAAACACCAGAGATTCGTTTGGTCTGAACGGAGACCAATGCGGCCAGTGAGTATTGATTATGGGAAAGTAAAACATATCAACTACACGGCCATGGAGAAATGTTGAATAGCCTCCTCCGGGAGGAAACATGATGGCTGATTGACTGAAGCTTTCACTGAATATCATACCATAAAAAGCGCTGTCAAGGATATTACCGATCGCTCCGGCCATTATGGCACTCACAGCGAGTATCAGGCCAAGGTTTGCCTTTTTGCTTATCAATGAAGAAAGGAACCATCCGATGCCAAATATTGCAATTACACGAAAGACGCTAAGAATTAGTTTTCCGGGTTTTCCTCCCATTTCCATTCCGAATGCCATCCCGTTGTTTTCGATGAAATGGAGAATTCCCCAATTGCCGAACAAATGAATTTCCTGGCCGATCGCCATATGAGTCTTTACCCAGATCTTAAGAACCTGATCTAGTATGAGTATGATAATTATAAGTAATACAGCTTTTTTTCCTGAGGACATTCCGGATTTTTAAAATTTCAGGAGCGCAAAATAGTAAAAAAAACGAAGAAGTCAATTTGCGTGTGCTAATTTAACGAGAGACAGTTAATTTCCTGTTTTATTAAAGAAGAAACCCGGATTAACCGGGTTTCTTAAATGTGGGTGTTACTGACAAACAGTATTTACTCTGTTAGAGTCCCAGCAATACCAGCTGGTATCACCCAGGTAGTCGACGGATTTTACACGACCATTTTTCGTGGTAGTGTTCCATTCGATATTAACATCTGAAAACTTCACACCATTATAATAATGAATGGTATAGAATGCATTAAGAGCGCTGGATGTCAAACCATATTCAATATAACTTGTCTTAAATGCATCATTTTTCAGGTATGTATATTTAATGTTGCCGACAACCGAAGAAGTTTTAGCCCAATCAATCTGGAGAAATGAGACAGGTGCCTGCGGATCCTGATTAAGTGTCCATTGCCCTGCAGAACCGTTAGATTTGGAAGTGCCTTCAACCCAGAGAAATTCATCAAACCCTCCTGTTCCGGTACGTGTTACATACATCTTCCACTGCACGTCATTTGTTCTTATCTCACCTGTAAGCCTGGCCTTATATGCCACACTTGCTATTGTAACATTATAGCTCCACTGCCATGTTTTTCCGGATACAAGCACCGGTGTCTGGTTAACAGCTGACTTGTAAGCTGTAACCGGAACCACGAGTGTCAGATTGATTATCTGCTTCCAGATTCCTGCAACAGTTGCAGCGAATTGCCAATTGCTGTTTTCTGTCCCTTTTGTATACGAAACGACTTCAAGTGATTTTTTTGCAGAAGTGAAATTGGTGAAATCAATAGACATCGATTCGGCGGGAGGAAGAACCGGAGGATCACCTTTATCTTTTTTGCAATTAGTCAATAAACCAACGAAAATTATAAAAACACTTGCATAACGAGATACTTTTTTCATAGATACAGCGGTTTGTTTTTTTTATAACGTCAATCACTTAAACAAAATTGTCTCAACAGGGTAAAGATATAAAGACACCGACTAAAAACAGAAGATTACGAATTAATATTATTGTGGAGTTCCGAATTTGCTGAATAATGTAGAATACATCTAATTAATCACATAAATAGAAGAAATTTAATTAAGAAAATTGATTATACGAATCCTTTTTATATTTTTGAATCTGTTGAATATTTGTGGGGTGCGATGATCTGTCTCCACTGACTTATTACTAATACTCTATAATTTACTACAATGGGCAAATCTTCTGTAGGAAAAATTAAATTCATACTTCCTATCATTTCACTTTTATTAATTTTTGCTCCGGGATTCGCTAACCTGCATAATATAGAGAATTCATCAAATCTTGCTTTTACGGATACTGCTAAAGTACAGGTAAAAGATTCCAACGCAAAGCCTGCATCTGATTCTGTTCTGTACACACCAAGAGTCTTCAAAGCTGAGGAGCTGATCAGGGGGGAACGTCTCTTTTACGGTCTGGCATATAACAAAAGCGAATCGGTAAACTGTGCATCATGCCATAATACAAATGTTTCCGACACATTGAACTGGAACCCCAACGCGTTGGAAATTTCCAATAAATACCTTCATAAAAACGCCGGTGATTTAAGTAAGGTTCTGCTTAAACCAACAGCACTGAAGATGTCACAGGTGCATAAAGAGTTTCACCTTACACCTGAAGACATAGTCCTGATAAAGGGCTATATGGATAAATTTACCGATATTGGCCTAAAGCAGGACAAACCAGTAATAACCAACCTTCTTTTATTTATTATTGCCGTTATCTTATTTCTTTTTTCACTTACCGACCTGATCATCAGCAAAATATTGAAGAAGAGGTGGATTAACTTTGCTATCCTTTCCGGTACAGGCATATTCATTACCTACACACTTGTAATAAATGCTATTGCAATTGGCCGGTCTAAAGATTATTCACCAATGCAGCCTGTTAAGTTTTCACATGCGGTACATGCAGGACAGAATGGAACAGATTGTATTTATTGCCATAGTTACGCACCTTATAGTAAGACTGCCGGCATACCTCCCGTTAATGTATGTATGAACTGCCACCTAATAGTTCGGACCGGCACCCGATCCGGAGTATCTGAAATATCAAAGATTATCAGTTCATTTGAGAATCAAAAACCGATTGAGTGGATAAAAGTACACAATCTTCCTGACCATGTATTTTTCAGTCATGCACAGCATGTTGGTGCCGGAGGAATAGATTGCATAGTATGCCATGGAGATGTGAAAAAAACAGATGTCATCAAACAGGTTTCTGACCTGTCAATGGGATGGTGTATTGATTGTCACAGAACAAGAAAAATGGATGTAAAGAACAATCAGTTTTACTCTCAATACCGGGAACTTGCTGAAAAGATGAAAAAAGGAGAAATTGATAGTATTACAGAGAATATGGTTGGCGGCACAGAGTGCATGAAATGCCATTATTAATAAAAAGGATTTCGAAAGGCGCGGATATATGAAAAAGAACGGAAAGAATCCAGAGAAAATTAGACAAATCACTTCCGGGCAGAATGAAAAAAGGGACGAGGAGAGTAATGATCCGGTATTGGATTTGTTCGAAGGGGATTTTGTGAAACGAAATACTTCCAGAAGAGATTTTTTGAAAGTATTCGGATTCACTTTTGGTTCTGCAGCTATTCTTGCCAGCTGTACCAGACCGGTTCAGAAGGCGTTGCCTTATGTTATACAACCGCCTGAAGTTACACCCGGTAAATCTTTATACTATGCATCCACCTTTTATGATGGACACGAATATTCCGGAATACTGGTCAAAACGAGGGATGGAAGGCCTATAAAAATAGAAGGAAACAATCTCTCTCTTTTTAACGGTGACGGGACGACTGCACGTGTTCAGGCTTCCGTACTGAGCCTTTATGATGATGCACGACTGAAATATCCTTCAGTATCGGATAAAAAGGAATCCTGGGAAACAATTGATGAACAGATTATTAGTCAGCTTGGAAAAATTAACTCAGAAGGTGGTGAGATTGTTCTGCTTACCTCTTCAGTTATTTCCCCTTCAACTGTCAGGTTAATTAGTGACTTCGGATCAGGATTCAGGAACTTTAAATGGGTTCAGTATGATTCAGTATCATATTCTGCTATCCTCGAAGCAAATTCAATTTGTTTTGGCAAAACGGTAATACCCGATTATCATTTCGACAAAGCCTCGCTGGTGGTATCCGTTAATGCAGACTTCCTGGGTGCATGGGTAGCACCAGTACATTTTATTCCGGGATATACTTCACGGAGAAAACTTAATAATGGCGAGCAGGGAATGCTAAAGCATATTCAGTTTGAGTCGGGAATGACCCTCACGGGTGCAAATGCAGATGTACGAAAGAAAATCAGGCCATCTGAAGAGAAAGCATTGCTTGCAGATCTCTATAATAAAATTGCCGCTAAGACAGGAGGCGTTAAAATAAAAGGTGGGGATTTCAGGGAAGATCTTTCAGGTCTTGCAGATAATCTTTTTGCATTAAAAGGCAAGTCAATTCTTGTTTCAGGGACTAACAATGTCGAAATGCAGATTATCGTTAACGCGATAAACTCACTTCTGGGCAATTACACAGAATGCATAGATCTTGAAAACAATCTGAATATTGCTTCAGGTATCGATAGCAATATGGAAACCCTGGTTAATGACTTAAGTTCCGGCAAGGTAGGGGCCCTGCTCATGTATAATGTAAATCCTCTGTATGATTTTTGTGATCCTGGGAAATTTCTGACCGGGATACAAAAAACAGAACTGACAGTAAATATGACAGGGTCGTTGAACGAGACTGTAGGGAAAGCAAAATATGAATGTCCGGTAAACCACTTTCTTGAATCATGGGATGACTCTGAAATTACGCCCGGACAGTTAACGCTGAGCCAGCCATGTATAAATCCGATTTTTAACACCCGTTCATTTCAGGATTCTTTACTGACATGGTCAGGAAGTAAGATTAGCTATCATGATTATATAATATCCCGTTGGGAAAAAGAGTACCTTCCTTTTTCAAAAGAGACAGACTTCCGGAATTTCTGGAATACATCACTCGGGAAGGGAGTCTTCATGTATAATGTTGTTCCCGGAAAATCATTATCATTCAATCAGGAAGCTCTGCCAGCAGACATGAGCCTGTCAGTAGTGCAACCAACAGGAAGTATGGAGGTGATTCTTTCAGAGAGTGTTTCCCTGGGAACGGGTATGCATGCCAATAACCCGTGGTTAATGGAACTGCCTGATCCTGTTTCAAAGCAATGCTGGGAAAACGTTGCCGCCATTTCAGCCGGCGACTCTGAAAGGCTTGGCATTAAGTCAGGCGATCTGATCAGGCTCTCAAAAGATCTGATTATTCCTGCCTTTATTCAGCCTGGTCAGGCTGAAGGCACAATATCAGTTGCTCTTGGATACGGTCACACAAACGCTGGCCCGGTTTGCAATAATGTTGGAGTCAATGTGTATCCATATGCGATTATGAGTGGGGCTAATCGTTTTTATGGCTTCACAGCTGATAAAATTGACAATACAGGAAAAAAACAGCAGCTGGCTCTTACACAGGAATACAATTCAATGGAGGGAAGGCCTATCGTAAGGGAGACAAGCCTTACTGAATATCTGAAGGATCCGACATCAGGCAATGAATCTCATAAAGAATCCGAAGAATACCATAATACACTTTATCCCGATGTTAAGTACGATGGTTTCCACTGGGGCCTGTCTATAGACCTGAACGCGTGTGTCGGATGCAATTCTTGTGTTATAGCATGCCAGGCTGAGAATAATATTCCTGTCGTTGGGAAGGTTGAAGTAACGAAAAGGCGAATAATGCACTGGATAAAAATTGACAGGTACTATTCGGATAATAAGAATGATCCAAAAGTTTACTTCCAGCCCCTTGCCTGTCAGCACTGCGATAATGCTCCATGTGAAAATGTATGCCCTGTCTCAGCTACAAATCACAGCAGCGAAGGACTGAATCAAATGGTATACAACAGGTGTGTAGGAACAAAATATTGTATAAATAACTGTCCTTATAAGGTAAGAAGATTCAACTGGTACAGGTATACCAATAATAAAGAGTTCGATTTTAATACAGCGTCAGATCTTGGTAAAATGGTTTTAAATCCCGATGTTACCGTCAGGGAAAGAGGTGTAGTGGAGAAATGTTCTTTCTGTGTTCAGAGAATCCAGGAGAAAAAATTACAGGCTAACCTTGAAAACAGGGTGCTTAAGGATTATGAAATAAAAACCGCATGTATGCAGGCTTGTCCTTCGGGAGCTATAGTATTTGGCAATTTAAATGACGGGAAAAGTAAAGTTTCTGCCCTGTTCAGTGATCCAAGATGCTACCATTTGCTTGAGGAGTTGCATACATTGCCAAACACCGGGTACCTTACAAAGGTTCGGAACGATGAAGAATTATAGTCATAAATAGTCAGACATTAACCGATGTATAACAGGAAAGTCAGAGGTCCGCTAGTTGAAGGGAATAAGACAATAGGTCAGATCTCAACGGATATCATTAACCCGCTGGATACTGGTCCTGGACTATGGTGGTATATTGCTTTCGGTCTGTCAACGCTGGCAGCCCTGTTTGGCGGTTATGCCATTTATGTAACCGTTTATAAAGGCATTGGCACATGGGGCGTAAATAATTCCGTTGCATGGGGATGGGCTATTGTAAATTTTGTATGGTGGATCGGGATCGGTCATGCTGGAACAGCTTTTTCCATATTTCTGCTGATCCTCAGACAGAGATGGAGAACATCAATTAACAGGGCAGCTGAGGCTATGACAGTTTTTGCAGTTATGTGTGCCGCTCTGTTTCCGGCTTTGCACATGGGACGTATCTGGCTTGCATTTTATATATTCCCCTATCCTAATACACGGGGGCCGCTGTGGGTAAATTTCAATTCCCCTCTTTTTTGGGATTTCACTGCTATTACTGCATATCTGCTTATCTCCGCATCATTCTGGTACCTTGGAATGTTGCCTGATCTTGGCACCATCCGCGACAGGACCACATCAAAAATCAGAAAAGCAGTTTATGGATTCTTCAGCCTTGGATGGACGGGATCAAGCCGGCAGTGGATAAGATTCGAATCCCTGAGCTTTATCCTTGGGGGTATTGCTGCAGTACTCGTTGTCTCTGTTCACTCGATAGTTTCAACTGACTTTGCTGTTGGCGTTGTGCCAGGATGGCACTCAACAATCTTTCCGCCATTCTTTGTTGTAGGCGCTATCTTTTCCGGATTCGCAATGGTAATGACACTGATGGTTCTCATCAGGAAAATATATAAGCTCACTGACTATGTTACGGACAATCACATGGATGCCATAGCCAGGATCTTAATTTTTATCTCACTGATAATGGGAACATCTTATCTTACAGAAACATTCATATCGTGGTATTCAGGAAATAAGTATGAACTGTTCATGATGTTCAGGAACAGGATCACAGGTGACTATACTATTCAATTCTGGGGAATGATAGTTTGCAATGCTCTGGTGCCACAACTTTTCTGGTTCAAAAAAATAAGGAGAAACTGGATTGGTCTGCTCTCGGTTTCCCTCATTATAAATATTGGGATGTGGCTGGAGAGATTTAATATAGTAATTACATCATTGAGCAAGGATTTTCTGCCTTCAAACTGGGTCTCCTACCATCCTACCATTATTGATATAGGTGTATTTGTAGGTACTATAGGGTTGTTCGGCACAGGAGTTTTGCTATTCATGCGGTATATTCCCATGATGGCTATCAGCGAACTGAAGGGCGTTGCCCATATAGGGAATAAAAAAGAAGATTAAGCATTTGAATTATGGCCAGAACATTTAAAATAGGGATTTTTGAGGATGAGGTAAAGTTTATCTCTGCCATCAAATCACTGCAGGATCAGAAACTGGAGATATTTGATGTATTTACTCCTTTTCCAGTTCTAGAGGTACTCCATCTTCTCAAGCGACAATCAAGGCTGCCTACAGCTGCGTATTTTCTGGGCTTGTTCGGCATTATTGCCACTCTTGGCTTTCTCTATTATGCTTCGGTGGTTGACTGGCCTATCATTTATGGAGGCAAACCATTCAATTCTTTTCCGTCATTCATCGTTGTAACAATCGTTGTTACAATTCTCATTGTCACAATCGGTAGCCTTGCTCTTTTTTCAGCAAGATCAAAACTGTTTCCCGGACGCGAGAATACGATATTCGATTTAAGAGCAACAGATGACAAGTTTGTAATTGTTGTGGATACTAATTTCCCTGATAAATCCATCGGCGGGATAGCCGGAAATATAATGGAAGAGCAGGGTGCTGTTGAGGTAGTTGATAAGGAATTTGAAAATGTAGAAGCATGACAAATATCTATTTACAGGGGAAACCATACAGAGCCATATTTCTGGTCTTATTACTCGCATTTCTTTCTGCATGTAACAGAGACAGGAATCATCCCGGCTGGGATTACTTTCCTGATATGTTTTACTCTACAGCATATGAAACATTTTCAAAAAATCCAAACTTTGAAAATGGAATGACAATGCGGGTACCGGTCCCCGGGACAGTTCCCCGCGACTTTACTCCATTCGATTATACGAATGATCCGGAGTCGAGGATATTAGCTGGGAAAGAGCTTGTTAATCCTTTTGATTCCACTACGGAAAATCTTTCAAGGGGAAAGGTCGTTTATACCATATTCTGCACAGGATGCCATGGTGACAAAGGAGATGGGAACGGACACCTCTACACAAGTGGTTTGTATCCGTTAAAACCACTTAGTGTTGCCGGAGAAAACGCAGTTAAACTAAAGGATGGCGAGATATTTCACACAATTACGCTGGGCCTTCGTTCAATGGGCGCACATGGATCACAGATACATCCTGACGACAGGTGGAAGGTGGTTCTGTATGTCAGGAAGCTTCAGGAAGATGGAATAAATATTACAGATATTAAAAAATAGAGGGCCAGGTAATGAAGGATCAGATAACCGTTTCCAGGAACTTTAAAATTATAACCTATCTGCTGATAGTGATCGGTGCCGCTACTATCATCTTTGGCCTCATTACAGACCATAAGACGACATGGGCAAATTACCTGATAGTAAACTATTACTTTTTATCTCTAGCGATCGGAGGGGCTTTCTTTTTAGTTCTGCAGAGCATCTCCCAGTCGGGATGGTCTTCGGCATTTAACAGGATCTCTGAAGCCATGATGTCTTATATACCCTTTGCCGCCCTCTTTTTTCTGTTACTGGGTTTCGGAATGAACGATCTGTATCAATGGGCACATAAGGATGTTGTAGCCCTCGACCCTGTTTTGGCGCACAAATCAGCATTCCTGAATATACCCTTCTTTTTTGTAAGAATGGTACTGTATTTCCTTCTCTGGATTGTGTTTACAAGGAAATTGCGTCAGATTTCACTTCAGGAAGACATAAGTGATCCCTCCGATTCCGTTGGAATAATGCGTCTGTTTGGCAAGACCGAGCTGTATTCTAAAATATTTATTTTCTTTCTCGCAATCACGTTCAGCCTCGCTGCAATTGAGTGGATTATGTCAGTTGATTTTAGATGGTACAGCACTATATTCGCTCTGAAAAACCTGGTAGCTGCTTTTTTGCATGGAGTTTCCATTCTCACTCTGATAGTATTCATTCTGTATAAGATGGGGTATTTCCCCTTCCTCAATAAGTATCATCTTCACGATTTTGCCAGGTATATCTTTATGTACTCGATTGTATGGGGATACTTCTGGTTTGCCCAGTTTATGATCATCTGGTATGGTAATATTCCTGAAGAAACGACGTACTATGTTGCAAGGTGGAAGGAAGGATGGAAAATTCTTTTCTTTTTCGAGATCGGGCTTAACTGGTTCATTCCATTTATGGTACTTCTTCCGGTAAAAGCCAGCAGAAATATGACCCTTATTACAATTGTTATTATATTTCTTATTATAGGACAGTACATCGACCTTTTTGTTCAGGTGATACCTGGAACTACAGGTGCACTGAAGTTTGGATGGATTTCCGCAGGAATTTTCCTTGGGTATGCTGGTTTATTTTCACTTGTAGTGGCTACTGCTTTGAGTAAAGCAAAGCTAATACCTCCGAATCATCCATACCTGGAAGAGAGTCTGGAACATAAATTTTAGATACTCCCCCCTATTATCCTGTCAGCGATTAGCAATAACAGCACCAGTAAAAAGTAGGAATCAAGCAATAATGAATATTTTTTAGAAGTTCTCTTATCTGCGCCGGTCTTTAAAAGATCTGTGAATTTCCAGATAAGAAAAACAGAAGCTGTCAGAAGGAGTATTATAACCGGACCAGATCTTATTACCTCAAAATAACAGAGGAACAATGCTGCAACAACAGAAGTAACTACCCATGTAAATGTAAGACGATTAATCTGCTCACTACTAAATATATCTGTAAGTGTTGGTATCCCTGCTTTATTATATTCCTCACCGTATTTAAGAATAAGCAGCCAGAAATGAGGGATTTGTCCGGTAAAGAAAAGGAATTCGAGGAAGATGATCGGCTTATCCATTATTCCGCCGCCTGCAGCAACCCACCCGATAAGAGGCGGCAAAGTTCCTGTTAAAGCTCCCGGTACAACTGCAAAGGCTGTTATCCTCTTCGACGTAGTATAAACACCATTATACCATAAAACTGTAAACAGACCGATCAGAGCAGCCTGCAGATTCCCGAATGAATAGAGCAGAAATATCCCGGCTATCAGACAGCAGAGTGAATAATAAATTGCGTGTTTTATCTCTATCCTTCCAGCCGGAACAGGCCGGTCGTGAGTTCTGTTCATCATGCTATCCACTCCTGCTTCCTGTACCTGGTTGAGAGCTGAAGCGGCTATTGCCAGCAGAAGCAGGCCAAGTGTAATTAGTAAGAGATTAATTGACAGATGAGAGTTATAAATAAAATAACCTGTAAATCCGGTAAGACTTACAGGCAGCATTATTGTTAATTTACTGAGTTGCAGGTAATCTCTGAGTCTGTTGCGGGAACTATTTTCCATTAAGGGATTTGAGATATTCAATAATTTTTGACAAATCAGCATCACTGATTTTCCCTTTATAACTCTGCATCAAACCCTTAGGATATCCATCTGCTATCTCAGCATTAGGTTCCAAAATTGACCTTTTAATATATTCGTCGTCCACCGTAATCGTAACATCAGCTCCATCCCTTGTTACCAACTGTTGTTTCCCGTATAAACCGAGGTAAGAAGGACCAACAATTTTTGAGCCGTCGGTGGAGTGGCAGGCAAGACATCCCTGGAATTTCATAATTGCCAGTCCCTGCTCTCCGGCAGTGGACTTTTCTGTCCCGGCTGTTGCAACGGCAGATGTGTCGCCATACCAGGCAGTGAATTTATCTTTGCTAAGAACCTTTACCACTGATTTCATATAGGAGTGACGTAATCCGCAGTACTCTGCACAATAAATATCATAATCACCTTCTTTTCCCGGAATAAACCACATAAACTTCTGATATCCCGGAACTATATCGGTTTTTACTCTGTATGCAGGAATAAACAAACTGTGAATTACGTCAATTGAAATAAGGTTTATTTTAACAGGGGAATTCAGAGGCACAACCAGATCATTGCTCTCTTTGCCATTTTCATAAATGAATGAAAAACTCCACATCCTTGCAGTGGCAGTTATATTCATTGCATTTTTTGGTGGTTTGTACATGGGCTTCCATCCTTCCCACCCATAATAAAACATCATAAGCGCAAGAAGGATCGGAATGACAGTCCAGATAATCTCCAGCTTGGTATTTCCATCATTCTGAACTGCAGTTTTATTCCTCTTCTTGTTATACCTGAAGGCAAAGTACAGCATGGCAACCGTAAGGCCTGTCATCAGGAATAATGATATACCTGTAATAAAGTAAAACGAAGTATTAAAAGATGAAACATAATTTGAAGCGTCAATTCCAGTAGTTGAATACATACTCTTATCTATATAGGTAGTCAAGAAAGGTTATTATTATTACAGCTGCTAAAAGCAGAACAACAGCAATAACACCTAAAGTAAACATTTTTTTCTCAAATTTCAGATGCATAAAAATCCGCAGAACAAATGTTGACTTGACTGCTGCTATCACTAAAGCCAGAACAACAGTCAGGGCTCCAAGGTATATCTGTGTTATAACAACCGATGTGAGAGTCAGTGTTATTAACAATGCCAGTACATAGAGGAATGTTCGGTAAGGCACTATATGGTTCTTTTCACTATTCATAAGTTCTTTTACGGGTTAGGTAATAAGATAAAACAAAGGAAACAGGAAGATCCATATCAGGTCAACAAGGTGCCAGTATAGTCCGCTGTTCTCATGCAAGGTAAAATTTGTAGAGGTGATTTTATCTCTGTAAACCATTACAGTAATAACTCCAATAAAGATCAGCCCGATTATAATATGAAGTGCATGAAGTCCTGTCATAAAAAAATACAGACCGTAAAAAAGAACATCTCCCTGTCCCCGGAGCGCGAGAATGGCTGATCCCGGATAGATGTGTTCCTTAATGTGTTCGCCCCATTCAAAGTACTTATTAACCAGGAAAGCCAGCCCCAGCAGAATAGTCGCACAAAGGAATATCAGAGCTAATCTCTTATCCTTTTTCTGAATTGCCGTAATTGACATTGCTATTGTTGTACTGCTGATGAGAAGAATAATGGTATTTATTGTTCCTATTGTGATACTCAACTCATGAGCAGCCAGGTGAAAAGCCTCTCCATTCCTGAACCTGTATATAGAATAAACAATGAAGAGACCGCCGAAAAGCAGCATTTCCGTGAAGAGAAATAACCACATTCCGAGTTTTGAGGCCTCGTCGTCCCGGTGTATTTCTGAAGTGCTCATTTATAGTCGTATGGTCCTTTGGTAATTACTGGAATTTCGTCAAAATTTTCAACAGGAGGTGGAGATGGAATCGTCCATTCAAGTGTTTTTCCTCCCCATGGATTTGCTGGAGCCTTTATTCCTCCTCTAAGTGACGCAAATAAATTAATTATTATTATTGCCAACCCGGAGTAGAGTACCCACGAGCCCATTGTCGATAGGATGTTTCCGGCATGAAAGACTTCATCATAATCATAGTATCTTCTCGGCATGCCTTTAAATCCCAGATAAAACATAGGTCCGTAGAGGGTTATAAATCCTACAAAAAAGAGGATTAAACCAATGTTTGCCCATCTGGTATCGTACATTTTACCTGTTATTTTAGGATACCAGTAATGCATTGCACCAAAGAAGGCAAAACCAGTTCCTCCGAATACGATAAAGTGAAAATGGGCAACGACAAAATGAGTGTTATGCAGATGTACATTTGCTGCAAGTGAGCCCAGAATAAGTCCTGAAAAGCCGCCGATCATGAAGACAAAAATAAAAGCCATAGCCCAATAGAAAGGAGTCTGGAGGTCGAGAGAACCTTTATGCATGGTGGATATCCAGTTAAATACCTTTATGGCACTGGGAATAGCTACCAGGAAGGTAAGAAGTGAAAAAGTATAGAGTGCCGTTCCGCTCATGCCTGATGTGAACATATGATGACCCCAGACAAAGTAACCAACAAAGGCGATAGCAAGAGTGGATGCAACCATAAAGTTATAGCCAAATATGCCTTTTTTGGCAAAAGTCGGAATGATCTCGGAAATTGCACCCATGGCAGGAAGGATCATTATATAGACTGCCGGGTGACTGTAGGTCCAGAATAAATGCTGGTAAAGAATCGGATCTCCTCCGAGCGTCGGGTCAAAGAAACCAATATGAATTGTCCGCTCTGCAATTACCATAAGAAGGGTTATGCCAATTATAGGCGTAGCCAGAAGCTGAACCCAACCGGTAGCATAAAGAGTCCATGGAAACAACGGCATTTTCAACCATGTCATACCCGGAGCTCTCATTCTGTGGATTGTCACCAGGAAATTCAAACCCGTGAGGATGGATGAAAATCCAAGCATAAAGGCTCCGAAAACAGCCGGCAGCATATTTCCAGCAGTTCTGAAACTATAAGGAGCGTAGAATGTCCAGCCTGTGTCGGGAGGGCCCTGACCTGAAAATTCAGCTATTACAACAAGCGAAACTCCTGCAACATAGAAGTACCAAGACAATAAATTCAATCGTGGAAATGCAACATCTTTCGCCCCGATCATAATTGGAAGCATGAAGTTACCAAATACAGCAGGTAACCCCGGTATAACCACTGCGAAAATCATTATAATGCCATGAAGAGTAAAAAAGGCATTATAAGTCTGCGCATTCATAATAGTTTTTCCCGGAGCAATCAGCTCAAACTTCATTAATAAACCAAGGGTAGCTCCAACAGCAAAAAATGTAAGAATTGAAAACAGATATAACAGGGCTATCCTTTTATGATCAGTGGAAAATATCCAGGAGAAGATTCCTTTATATTTTCCTTTATACTCAAGAAAACTGGGTTCTAAAATTCCTGGCTGTGTGCTCATTTATTTACCGTGGTTTTAAATTTAATCCTTGAAAATGCCAGCACCAAAAATATTAAAATTACTATAAAACTAATAACTATTGCAGAAACCCTGGTTACATTAAAGACAAACTGATTCCCCTTGCTGTCATATCCATAACAGACAGCTAGCAGGCGATTGATACTCGGTCCGATTTTACCTTTTGCAGCTTCAACCATAGTCATTTTAATATCGAACGGCATAAATTCAATTCCCCTTAGATATCTGATGATCTTACCGTCCGATCCAAGAGCAATGAGACCGGTAGGATGGACGAACTGGTCATTTAATTTTTGATAATCAAAACCAACGGATTGTGTCAGCTTTGCCAGATTAATACTATCGGACACAAAGAAAAGCCAGTTCTTTGCATCATCTTTTTTCTTCATGGTGCTTACATAGCTAGCCTTCTTAGTAATCCCCAGGCCGATTCTTTCGGTGGGATCAAAACTGACTGTTATAACCTCGTAGTCCTTGCCGAGTTGCAGATCGACGGCATCTATGAACTTGGCAACTCCCCACATGAGAGGGCTGCATGTGCCGGCGCACTGATAATAAACGAGATTAAGAATCGTTGGCTTGCTGATCACTTCCTTGAGGAGTACAGTATCGCCGGCCTCATTAACGAGTTTTACCCCGGGATCAACATATTGTCCCTGCTTTTCATCGAACCCGACTTGTAGCTGTTTATCAAAAAGGGTTGTCTGAGAATAAGAGTCTATACTTATCACACAAACAATTAAAATCAGAATGGATTTAAATTTACTCATAGCAGAATATAAGAAAAATTACTGTTTAAAGTTATTAATTTTTTTTGTTTTTTCTTCTTCAGCATAGATACCTGAGATCATTAATGAACCTCCCATGAGTGAGATATCCTTCAATAGCGCTATTATGGTAATTGTTTTGTCTTTATCGGAGAAAAGGTGAGGGATGTGAATTGTTACAATGAACATGAATAAGAGCAAGGCAAGCATCAAAGTGGTGAATTTTACATGAATTTTAGTAATTATGCTAATACTTGCGGCTATTAACATTATTCCTGTCAGAATAATCGTGTATGCACCCAGTGGAATAAAAGATGTAAGCATGCCGAGATAATAGTCAAGCATCAGAAAATGATTTATTCCAAAAAGAGCAAAAGGAATAGCAAACAGAATTCTTCCTAATGTAGTGAGGCTTTTCATATTCAGTCTTTTAGGCGCAATTTAAATTATCATCCAATTAGGGTCAATCTGATTATAAACCTCAAATGGTTTTGTAATTTAAATTCTTATAAATGTATGAATTTTTTTAATTGAGACATATACGTGATAATAATCATATGACCAGATTCTTTTGTACCACGTTAAATGAACAAATATTTAGGAGCAATGTTTTAATGACAAAATACCTTTATTATGGAACGAAGAAAATTTTTTAAGGCAGCCGGTTTATTAACTGCAGCTGCATATGTAAGTCCAGATGTTTTTGGTGGCGGACAGCAAAATACATCCAAAGCATCGGGAATCGAGGGTGTTCCTCCGGCTGAATTTCCGGCACTGCCATTCGCGTATGATGCGCTTGAACCTTATATAGATTCAAAAACCATGGAAATTCATTATGATAAACATCATCGGGCTTATTTTACAAATTTTATGAAGGCTATTAAGGGATCACCCCTTGAAGGGAAAACGCTCAGTGAGATTTTCAGTACAGCTTCAAAGCAGACAGATGCTGTAAGAAACAACGGTGGCGGTTACTATAATCATATGTTCTTCTGGCAGAATCTTAAAAAAGGTACCTCAGGTCCATCTGCTGATCTTACAGGGGCTATTAACAAAGCATTCGGATCTGTGGATAAATTCAAGGAAGCTTTCAATAATGCCGCAAAAACGCGTTTCGGCAGCGGTTGGGCATGGTTATATATTGGTGCTGACAAAAACCTTGCCGTTGCAAGCTCCCCGAACCAGGATAATCCATTCATGGATCTTTCACCTGTAAAAGGAACTCCACTACTGGCACTCGATGTTTGGGAACATGCTTATTATCTTAAGTATCAGAATAAAAGGCCCGACTATATCGATGCTTTCTGGAATGTAGTTAACTGGGACGAGGTAAATAAAAGATTTCAGGGGGCAAAAGTGAGCTAAAGTGAGCTAAAGTGACTAAAGTGAGCTAAATTATGGAGTGTCAAGCAGGGCCTTAAGTATTTAAAGCAACTTTAGTCACTTTAGTCACTTTAGTCACTCTAGTCACTATGTATACAGGAACCTCTTAATCTTCAGCGTAGCTGTTTTCTGAAAAGGGGAAGTCTGTAGAACAACTTTCTGGATCTGGCTGAATTTATTTACCTGTGAATTGACATATTCCTGCAATTCGCGAAGCACTTCAGCAACTTTATCCTCAAGCTGTCGGGTCATATCCTGTTTTAATACCTGATATTTCTTTTCCAGCTCTTCCATATTGATATGTACAAGAGCCACAAGCTTCCCCTTTTGTTCTACTACGAGAGATTCGACAACAAAACGGAAGTTATTTATAATTGATTCAATTTCCTCAGGATAAATATTCTCCCCGCTTGCCCCGACAATCATATTTTTTAATCTTCCTTTTATGTAAAGATTGTGATTTTCATCAAATGCTCCCAGATCACCGGTTTTGAACCATCCGTCAGGTGTAAGAACTTCATGCGTCATTTCAGGCTCTTTATAATAGCCTTTCATAACATTCGGCCCTTTTGCCCAGATTTCACCTTCCCCGGTTTTCTTATCGGGATTATTAATAATCAATTCGATTTCTTCAATAGCCGGACCTGTTGACTCAAAAATCGACTTTTGCGGATTCGCACCGGCCAGTAGGGGCGCAGTTTCAGTCAGACCATAGCCAACTGCATACGGAAATTTGGCCTCACGAAGGAATTTTTCTACTGTTTTATTGATTTTTGCTCCTCCGATTCCGTAAAACTTTAATTCACCACCAAATGTCTTAAGAAGCTTTTTCCCTGCAGCTTCGTTAAGCTTCTTCCTGAGAAACGGAACCTTGTACAGGAGTCTGAGAATCATTTTGTCCGTGAATGCAGGCAAAATTTTGTTAAAATAAATTTTTTCAATTATCAGAGGAACTGTGAGCATTAAAGTTGGTTTTACTTCAGCCAATGCCGGAAGCAGGACTGATGGAGTAGGAGGTTTCCTCAGATAGTAAACACATGAGCCGCAAAGCATTGGTAATATCAGACCGAGTGTGTTTTCATAGGTATGCGACAATGGCAAAACTGACAGGAAACGATCCGTCTCGTCAATGTGTTGTATAACCCTGCCTTTCAAAGCATTAAATGAAATGTTCTTATGGGTGAGCATAACTCCTTTTGAACGGCCTGTTGTACCGGAAGTATATATGATCGAAGCCAGATCTTCTTCCTGAATATCATATATTTTAGAGGGAACAGCTGAAGGAATGAATACGGCAGAATTTTTATCCGAAAGAAGTAATGAAAAATCTTCGATGAGAATAATCTTTTTGAGAAGTTCCGATTTGAAACCTTCTATACGGGAGAGTAATGAATTGGATATAAATAAAGCCTTTGTGCCGGAGTGGTCGAGAATATTTGCTACCTCTACAGGGGAAAAATCGGGAAGAACCGGAACAATAACTGCTCCCATAAATGTAACGGAGAAAAATGCAACTCCCCAGTTAGGCATGTTAAGACTTAGGATCGCCACCTTGTCGCCCGGCCAAATACCGTTTTTTTCAAGAAAGGCAATTAAAGCGTTAATCTCTTTATTTACCGTTTCGTAGGTCTTAGGTTCCTCTCCAACAAAGGCGTATGCATTATACTTACCGAATTTCCTCAATGTTTCGCTGAACATAGCCGGGAAGGTCAGCCTGGTATCGTTAATATTCATTATCCCCTATTCTTAAGCAGATTGTAGGGACAAAGGTAAGTAATAAAAGTTTTCAACAATATGAAAATTATATATTTTACCCGGAAATATGCAAAACCAGGCTAAACTTTAACCCTTTATCATCGAGAATGGTTAATTTTGTATTCTTGTTTTTTATGAGTCTTTTCCTGTAATATAATAATCGCAGCAGCACATAGAAAACGTATTTTACTTATATCGGTTTATTCAATTTATTCTTCATTATTATGATTCCTTTCATCAGGGTTACCAAAGAATTTCCATTTGAAATGTCACATGTACTTTGGAACTATGACGGTCCATGCAAAAATGTGCATGGACATTCATATCGTTTGTTTGTTACCATTGCAGGTAAACCGGCGGGAAATATTGAAAATCCAAAAAACGGAATGGTAATGGATTTTTCCGATTTGAAAAGTATTGTAAGGAAAGAAATTGTAGATCTTTTTGATCATTCGGTAGTTTTAAGCAATCAGATAGACAAGGAGAAGGCTGAAACATTCAAGAATCTGTTCGGAAATACGGTGCTTGTAAGTTATCAGCCAACCTGTGAAAATCTGGTCGCTGATTTTGCAGCAAGAATAGCACCTCATCTGCCCGCCGGTGTTAAGCTCCACAGTCTGAAATTATATGAAACGGCTACCTCCTTTGCAGAGTGGTATGCCAGTGAAAATGAAATGTTGTAAGAATGCAGCATGCAAATCTTTACATTCATAGTACAAAAAGATCATTAGATCATCAAGATTATGACTGATTCCCTCAAAAAACTTTTCCTTTTAGATGCTTATGCGTTGATTTTCAGAGCGTATTACGCTTTTATAAAAAATCCAAGGATAACTTCCAAAGGATTAAATACCTCAGCTGTTTTCGGGTTTCTTCTGGCGCTCGAAGAGGTTCTTCAGAAAAGGAGGCCTACACATATTGCCGTTGTTTTTGATCATCCGTCGCAAACTTTCCGTCATGAGATGTATCCCGACTATAAAGCTCACCGCGATGAGACACCGGAAGATATCAAACATGCAGTTCCATACATTAAACGCCTGATAGAAGCGTACCGGATACCTGTTATTGATTATCCGGGCTTTGAAGCTGATGATGTGAT
>JBBRSO010000012.1:0-44754 GCA_038245405.1 Bacteroidales bacterium | reverse complement strand
GAGTGTTTCATATAAGCCTGGAACATATGCCTGCATTATGAGATCGACAATAGTTACAAATGAGGCGATGATCACAACGAAGGCGGGGATTCTTACTTTATCAGGGATAACATTTGAGAGTAAAGAGATCACAACGTTTGAGCCTATAAGAACAAATGTGGTAGCTATACCCATTCCAAGTCCGTTTTGTGACGAGGATGTGGTGGCAAGAGTAGGACAGGTACCAAGTACCAGTACCAGGATAGGATTTTCCTTTATAAAACCTTTTGTGAAATTCTGTAGCTGATTCATTTTAGACCTCCTTTCTGAAGTGCATCATATGCTCTCTGCATGGCATCACAAAATGCTCTCGAGCTTATGGTGGCAGCGGTGATTGCATCGACCTGACCTCCGTCTTTTTTTACTTTTAGTGTGTATTTAGAAGGATTCTTTTCGTTAAACTGATCCTTAAAACGCGATTCGGTCATTTTTGTACCAAGGCCTGGCGTTTCTTTCTGATCGAGAACTGTTATATTGATAACTGTACCGTCGGGTTTGAAACCGGCCATCAGGTTAATGTTACCACTGAACCCTTTTTTTGAATTTGTATTCACTGCATAACCAACAAGTATACTGTCTTTTTTTGCAGGATAGACATCGAGGCTGTCGCCTTCCCCGGTCGGGAGCTTATAAACTTCTGCATTAGGATCATTGTTAAATTCTGGCACCACCTGCTTTATTGCTGCAAGTTTTTTGTTCAGAATTGACAATCCAATTGGTTCTTTTGTCATTTCATAAACATAACCAAGACAGGCAGAGGCTCCCAATGATATCAGTGTCAGCGAGAGCACCATATTCTTGAATGTTGATTCTGTTTTAGCCATTTTTAACCTCCTCTCCGAAACGTTTTGGTTTAATGTATACGTTCATCAGCGGCACGAACGCGTTCATAATGAGGATTGCAAATGAGACCCCTTCAGGATATGCGCCCCACACTCTTATTATCACTGTGAGTATGCCTATTCCGCAGCCATATATTATCATTGCCTTTGGATTCATTGGTGATGTAACATAATCTGTTGCCATAAAAATTGCTCCCAGCAGAAGACCACCGGAAAGAAGATGAAATACAGGAGGAGCATTTGTTTCAGGGTTTGTCAGCCTTAAAATCGTTGTAAAAACGGCTACTGTGCCAATTACTGAAACAGGGATATGCCAAGTGATTATTTTCCTGTACAACAGATAAATGAAACCAATGATCAATGCGAATGCCGCAACTTCACCGACTGATCCACCCATTTTCCCCAGTATCATCTGAAGAGTGGTAGGAATTTTTTCCATCAGGCTGGTGAGAGATTCTCCATTTTTCAATCCTTCTTTAATCACTGCAAGTGGTGTTGCTCCTGTTACAGCGTCGGTATAACCAGTACTCCATCCGTTAGGTATTGGCCAGCTGGTCATCTGTACCGGGAATGAAATCAGCATGAAAACACGACCAACAAGAGCAGGATTGAAGGGATTATTGCCAAGACCGCCAAATGTCATTTTCGCAATGCCTATAGCTACAATGCTACCAAGTATGATCACATAAATGGGAATATTGGAAGGAAGATTGAATGCCAAAAGAAGGCCTGTGACGAGGGCAGATCCATCGGTTAGTGAAACCGGTTTTTTGAAAATGAATCTCTGTATCAGATATTCAACTAACATACATGAAATTATCGATGTTGCAGTTACGATCACAGCACCTGTTCCAAAGAAATAAACCGACGCAATAAGTGCGGGCATAAGAGCAACCACCACTCCAAGCATCAGGTTTCTCGTTGTATCCTTCCCATGTGTGTGAGGAGAAGGTGATATATTTAGCAGATTACCCATTATTTTATTTTATGTCTATTTTAAATTCCGTTCCCTGGCCATTATGGTAACTGCTGATTTTCCGATTCGTATATAGTCAAGAATGGGTCTGGCGGCCGGGCAGATATAGCTGCAGCAACCACATTCCATGCAATCAGTAATATTTTCATCTTCAGCTCTTTCAAACATGTTCTTCTGTGAAAGCGTCATCAGAAGATATGGCTGAAGACCCAGAGCGCATACAGATACACATTTAGCACATCTTATGCATGGCTTTGATGATTCCCTTGCTGATTCTTTGAGCGGGAAGATGATAATCCCTGATGTGCCTTTTACTACGGGAACTGCTGTATTGTTAATTGCTTTACCCATCATTGGGCCACCATTAATTATCTTACCTGTATCATCAGGTAATCCACCGGCCGCCTCAATTAGTTTATTAACAGGGGTACCTGTTCTGACAAAAAAGTTACCCGGATTTTTCAATGAGATTCCAGTGACTGTTATTACCCTTTCAAAAAGAGGTTTGTTCTTTTGTACTGCTTCGTATACCGCAAAAGCTGTGGCTATGTTATGTACCACTGTACCAACATCCAATGGAAGATACCCTGAAGGAACTTCTCTGCCAATTAGTGCTTTTATCAGTTGTTTTTCGGCACCTTGCGGGTACTTGATCTTAAGAGGATGGATACTGATACCTTTGAAGCTTTCAGCAAGTTTTGTGAGATATGATATTGCATCCTTCTTATTATTTTCTATACCAATCATTGCCTTCTCAACTTTCAACGCTCTCATGAGAATTGTTATTCCCGTCAACACCTCCTCGCCTCTCTCTAACATAAGCCGATGGTCGGAAGTAAGATAAGGCTCGCATTCTACGCCATTGATTATAAGTACATCACATTTTTTGCCTGAAGGTACAGAAAGCTTTACATGTGATGGGAATGTTGCGCCTCCCATACCTACTATCCCTGCTTCCGAACATTTCTTAATAATCTCTTCAGAAGAAAGAAGTATTTCAGTTTTCAATACATCACTACGGTCAATTGTGTCAACCCATTCATCGCCGTTAACATCGATAAAGACAGCAGTTTGTTTGTATCCTGTAGAATCAGCAATAGAGTCAATCTTATTAACCTTGCCTGAGACGGAGGAATGTATATTTGCTGAAACAAAACCTTTACTGGTTGCAATTATCTGTCCTGTTTTAACATTATCTCCTTTATTTACGACAACTGTGGCAGGTGCTCCTATATGTTGAGTAACAGGAATTGTTACGCTTTCCGGGACAGGAAGCACTTTAATTGCAATCCCGGAGGTTAACTTATTTTCTGGGGGATGTATACCACCTTTTGGAAATGTTTTCAATTCTTATAAGGTTTAAATAAGTTGATTATATACTAACTGTCTCATTCTGTAAAATTTCCTTTTCTCTTTTAGGAGGGAAATTATATTCAAGAATTGAGTTTGTGGGGCATTCGGCAACGCATTTTCTGCAGAATGTACATTTGGTGGAGTCTATGTATGCCAGATTATTTTGAATTGTTATCGCACTGAAAGCACAAATATTAAAACACTTGCCGCATCCAATACAGGCCACCTTGCAGGCTCTTCTCGCCGGACCACCCTTGTCGCAGTTTGAGCAGGCAACATATAATTTCCGGTCTTTTTTTGCCTTCTTGCGTAGTTCAATGAGATTCCTTGGACATGCTCTTACACAGGCACCACAGGCTGTGCATTTATCATCGAGTATTACCGGTAATCTGGTTACAGGATCTACAACCATGGCATTAAAAGTACAGACATTAACGCAATCGCCATATCCCATACATCCATTGCTGCAATCTGTTTCACCGATGTAGAGGCTGTGCGATATCCTGCATTCGGCAGCACCATCGTAAAATGAAGTACGGGGCCTGAACTCAGGCGTACCATTACATTTTAATACTGCTACCTTTGGATCCACTACAGGAGCTACTTTGCCAAGCAGCAGAGCAACCTGTCCCATAACAGTACCGCCACCCACCGGGCAATTTAATCCATCGAACGATTCAGCTTTTACGAGTGCTTCTGCAAAATTCCTGCAACCTGCAAATCCGCATCCTCCGCAATTTGCTGCCGGAAGAACAGCCTGTACATCATCTATCCTTGGATCTTCGAAGATTTTAAATCTCTGTGCTACAAAATAAAGTATCACTGCTGAAACAAGCGCCAGTATACTAAGACTTAAAATCGTAATAAATATAGAAGAACTCATCAGTTAAACTTTTAGAGTAAATGTAAATTTTTCATTTATCGTCTTTCTGAAGAAAAATAGTATGAAATAATAGGGGATCAGGATAGCAACAGAAATCAATCCCGAACTCAGTTCAGGAACTTTGAAGGATACAAGGATCGATAAGCATGCAACAACTACAATAATCGGGAAAACATATCCAAGGAGCAGGGCAGCATAACCCATCGACTGCTTCATCAATATAGTGACCTTGTCCCCAGGTTTCACATCATAATTGCCCCTGACTTCAATAATCTTTTCTTCTTTGCCAGACATGTTGCATGATCCCTCAGCATGACAGCCCGAACAGGCAGATGATGAAGTAATTGTGACCTCAATACCTCTGTCGCCGATTTTTCGGACTATCCCATCATGATTAATAATACGGGCGCTACTTTGATTAGCCATTTGAATGATAAGGGAATATTCATTGGCAAATTTAGAATTAGATGAGAATTTATAAATGTTTTAAATCAGTTTTCCCTTATTTATTATGATTTTAAATAGGTTGGAAATTCGAACCAGGGGACCTTGATAAACTGTTTATCTCAGCTGATATTGCTCCACGATTGTTTCTGACTGAACAGCCGGCCAAGCTCTGTCCGTAATACTAAATTCTGGCTATCTTCAAGCAGGGGATCGGTATCGAGTATTTCTTCAGCTATATGTCTTACATATTCAATAAGTTGACCATCCTTACCAAGATCAGCTATCTTCAGATCGAAAGCCACGCCACTCTGGATGGTTCCTTCAATATCACCAGGGCCCCTGAGCTGCAGATCAGTTTCTGCTATTTCAAAACCGTCATTTGTGCCAATCATAACCTCGATACGCCGGGTGGCTTCTTTTGAAAGCTTATCGGATGTCATAAGGATGCAATAAGACTGATCAGAGCCTCTTCCGACCCTTCCCCTGAGCTGGTGCAGTTGCGACAAACCAAATCTTTCAGCACTTTCAATAACCATTACCGTTGCATTTGGGATATCAACACCGACTTCAATCACAGTTGTCGCTATAAGAATATGAGCAATTCCGTCTTTAAAAAGCTTCATCGAGGCCTCTTTATTCTGCGGAGTCATCTTCCCATGTACTATGCTGAGACAATACTTTGGCGCAGGGAAGACACGGGAAATGGTATCCCAGCCATCTTCGAGATCCTTGTAATCCATTGTTTCAGATTCCTTAATGAGGGGATAAACTATGTAAATCTGCCGGCGTTCTTCAATCTGATTTCTTATGAAGCCGAAAACTTTGTTTCTTTCAGAATCGATGAAGTGCATTGTTTTTATCGGTACTCTCCCCGGTGGAAGCTCATCAATCACAGATACATCGAGGTCGCCGTATAGTGTCATGGCCAGAGTTCTTGGTATAGGCGTAGCAGTCATAACCAGGATATGAGGCGGATTGAGATTTTTCTGCCATAAGCGAGCTCTTTGTGCAACTCCAAAACGGTGTTGTTCGTCGATGATAACCAGTCCCAGGTTGGCAAACTGTACATTTTCTTCAAGAAGGGCGTGCGTTCCGATAAGGATATTCAATGAATTGTCAAGAAGTGTTTCGGAAATGCTCTTACGTGAAGCTTTCTTTGACGATCCGGTTAAAAGACGGATAGTAATATCCATTCCATGGAGCAGTTTTGTAATTGTCTGGTAATGTTGGTTTGCAAGTATTTCGGTGGGAGCCATTATGCATGCCTGATAGCCATTATCCAGGGCTATCAGCATACTCATTAGCGCTACAAGCGTTTTACCGCTGCCAACATCTCCCTGAAGTAACCGATTCATCTGTTTTCCCGACCCCAGATCTTTTCGGATCTCTTTCATCACTTTTTTCTGAGCGTTTGTGAGACTAAAAGGCAGATTATTGTAGTAAAAATTATTGAAATTGTCACCAACCGATGAAAATACGAACCCTTTTATTTTAATATTGCGGACTGTCTTGTATCTGAGCAGGTTAAGCTGAATATAAAATAACTCTTCAAACTTCAGACGGTGCCTCGCCCTTTCAAGTTCATTGGGGCTGCCAGGAAAATGAATTTTCTGCATGGCATCATGAAGGTCCATCAGTTTGTAACGTGACGTAAGGTATTCAGGTAAAGTTTCAGGGAGCCTTATTTTCATCTGCCTGAGCAGGGTACTGACAAGCTTGCTGATTGTTTTTGACGTAACGAATTGATTCTTAAGCTTTTCTGTAGTACTATATTGTGCCTGAAGCGCCGCATTGAGTCTTTCAGCCTTTTTTTCGATGGCCTCTATCTCGGGATGGATAATATTGATCATGCCATTAAATACCCCGGGTTTTCCAAAAACAACAAATTCCACACCAGGACTGAATGTTGCTGTTATCCATTTTATTCCTTTGAACCAGATCAGCTTCAATGTCCCGGTCTCATCCTGAAAATCAGCAACCAGTCTTTTTCCCTGACCATGGCCTTCTGTATAGTACCCTTTTATGACTCCCTTTATTTGTACGAGTGGCAGATCCGGATCAAGTTCAGCTATTTTGTAAAATCTTGTTCTGTCGATATATTTATATGGGAAGTAGAATAGGAGGTCGCGGAATGAATAGATACCTGCTTCTTTATTCAGAAGATCAGCTCTTTTTGGACCGACTCCCTGCAAAAATGTAATATCAGTATCTAAAAACTCCTTTGAAATCATCTAAAGCGAGTGAATTATTTCATTTATGCAGCGAAATTATCATTTTTTACCTTGTGTATGGTCATTGAAGACAGGTTTGGAAAAATTCTTTATTCACTTTTCACTATTTTTTTTCTTAATATACTTATTTTTGAAAAACATTCCCGTATAAAATATTTTTACTAATTAGTACTTAACGTCAGTAAAGTTGGCACTGATTAGTTACAAAATACCTAAATTAAAATGATTTTTTCCCGAACACTCAATTATCTGAATTACATGCTTCTATCGCATCATAGAAAGGGCCATGGCATTCATAGTCCATTTGTTTATGATCTTGTTTCCCGAATTTTCAGGAATAAAGTTGATCCGGGAGTTGTCTTAACAGTTGAAAAGATCAGGAAAAAGATGTTATCCGAAAAGAGCACTATTTTAGTTAACGATCTTGGATCTGGTTCATTATCGTTGAATAATAAAAAGAGGAAAATCTCGAATATCGCAAAATATTCTTCTGTTTCACGTAAATATGGAAGGCTAATATCGAATATGGCATCAGAGTTTGGAGGAGAGTTAATAATTGAACTTGGTACGTCATTGGGAATAAGTACAATGTATCTGGCTGCTTCGAAACCTGATGCTGAAGTATTTACTATTGAAGGTTGTTCTGTTACTGCAGGAATAGCAAGACAGAATTTTACTGAAGCGCGACTTGGTAACATTAATTTACTTGAAGGATCCTTCGATGACCTTCTTCCAGTGTTAAAATCCAAAGATATCAAACCTGGACTTGTTTATATAGACGGAAATCACCGTAAAGAGCCGGTTCTAAAATATTTTAATCTGATTGCAGAGTTTTCTGACAGCAAAACGGTTGTTATAGTCGATGATATTAACTATTCCAGCGAGATGAAAGAGGCCTGGAGTGAACTGAAGAAAAACAGTAAAGTATCAATCAGCATTGATGTTTTTCAGATGGGGATTCTCTTTTTCAGAGATGGGATCAATCGTATCAGCTACACAATCAGATATTAACAAAAATTAAGTATTTATAATTTATTATTTGACATATTTAATCTAATTTCGGACATTCAAAATAAAAACGTATGGAGAAAGTAATTGAGATTCGCAATATAACTAAGAATTACCAGATTGGATCAGTAATAGTACAAGCTCTTAGATCAGTTTCAATTGATATTGAAAGAAATGAATATCTTGCAATCATGGGGCCTTCAGGGTCAGGAAAATCAACATTGATGAATCTTCTCGGTTGCCTCGATACTCCATCCAGCGGAAGTTACATTCTGAACGGTACAGATGTAAGTAAAATGGAAGATGATTACCTTGCTGAAATCAGGAATAAAGAGATTGGGTTTATCTTTCAGACATTTAACCTTCTGCCCAGATATACTGCTCTTGAAAATGTTACACTGCCTTTAATATATGCCGGAGTATCTAAAGTTGACAGGGAAAAGGTAGCTGTAGAAACACTTCAACAGGTTGGTCTTGCAGACAGAATGACACACAGACCAAATGAACTTTCAGGCGGACAGCGTCAGAGAGTTGCCATTGCCAGGGCCCTTGTTAATAATCCTTCAATAATTCTGGCTGATGAACCTACCGGTAACCTTGATAGTAAAACATCTCTCGATATTATGGGGTTGCTTGATGATATACATAGAAAAGGTAATACTGTGATTGTTGTAACGCATGAAGAAGATATTGCCAAGCATGCAGCGCGTATTATCAGGCTATTCGACGGTGAAATTGCGCAGGATTACCGTAACGAGCAATATGTAAAAGCGTAGAAACACTGGTAAACAATCTTTCTTTTTTTAAAAAGTTATGAAGATCTATACTCTAACAGGTGATGATGGCACTACTTCATTGTCAGGGGGTAGGAGAGTCCCTAAACATTCCGTGAGGGTCGAAGCATATGGATCGGTTGATGAACTTATAGCCTGGGTAGGTCTGTTAAGGGATCATAAGGAAAATGTTAAACGCAGGTATTTGCTTATATATATTCAGGATCAGCTTATGAGATGTGCTGCAGCTCTTGCCTATGATAATCAGAATAGTAGCAGTAGGATGATTTTGCCTGAGAATGACTGCATCGCAATACTTGAAAAGGAAATTGATGCTATGGAGGCCACCCTGCCCGAATTAAAGAATTTCATCCTTCCCGGAGGAAATATCATCATATCATATTGTCACATAGCCAGATGCGTTTGCAGAAGGGCCGAAAGGGCAATTTCTACCCTGAATAGAACCGAAAAATCGCCGGAAATTGTAAACAAATTTATTAACCGTCTTTCAGATTTTCTGTTTGTTTTAGGAAGAAAAATAACGATGGAACTTGATATTGAGGAAGTTAAGTGGTCGGTTTGATATGGTAAAAAACTTAAAATAAGGTATTGTTTTTTAATTAAAATAATATTTATATTTGCAAACTTTGTTTTAAGCTTATTAACGAGAAAACTATGTATTGGACACTTGAATTAGCATCAAAACTTGAAGATGCTCCATGGCCTGCCACAAAAGATGAGCTGATTGATTTCGCCATTAGGTCGGGTGCCCCGATGGAAGTAATTGAAAATCTGCAAGAAATAGAAGATGAAGGAGATATCTATGAGAGTATTGAAGATATCTGGCCAGACTATCCGAGCAAGGATGATTTCTTTTTTAACGAAGATGAATATTAAAACAGAGGCTGTTCCGAAAGATCAGCCTTTTTTTATTTCAGTTTTAGGAATATGTCTGCTTTCTTTTTAGGCCTGAGATTATCAAACCACTTGAAACCATCCAGTCTGACAGCTTTTATAGGAAGGGGAGGATCTATGAAACCTTCAGGATTCTGAAATTCGAATATCTCCGTAGGTTTGCCCTTCTCAAGCAGCACTTCAATATCAGCACACTTTGATTGATCAATACCGGCAACCAGCCCTTCGTCGAGCAGATAATAAACAACTTCTCCATTTCCTTTAATATTAATTTTAGCCAGCTCATTGTCCTTAAAATATCCAATAAGCGATCGTCCCTTCGTTTGGTTAAATCTTATTGTATCAACCTGGCTTGCAATAAATGCAGTATTATAAAGTTCGAGCCTGTCGGTCTTCTGATTTTTTGTAAACACTGCCATAGAGTCAGCGGTAAGTTGATTTTCTTCCGCCCAAAGCACCGGTTCCCTGTAGAGCCGGATCACCGAATCCTGGAAAGAATAGGATAGTGAATCGCATTTTGCCTGAAGTTTTTCGCTGAAAATACGACAGTTATGATATGCCCGCATCAAACGATATCCTTTTGGAAATTCTTTGGTTATAATACTCCTGGCAGTAATTGTATCACCATGAAGGAATAATGAATCCTGATCTGAGATCTGTATAAATACCGCTCTGTCAGTAACCAGAAACTTTTCAGGATCCTTATAATACCATGCATAATTGCCTTCAATTGCTATTTTATTTATTGTATCTTCAATAATAACATTTCTGAAAGACTCCCCATAGCCGGTGTTATCATTAAAATATAATGAATCACCATGTATTATCTGCTTCTTGTTGTCAATCATCGCATTATTCCATACAGAGGTGACCTCCTTTTGTGTATCATACCATCCCTTTTCGCAATAGAGATAAAGACTGTCTCCCTTTAGTTCAGTAGGCCCTGTGAAGTAAGCAATTTTAGAAACCGTATTGTAATCCATGGTATCAGCAGTCATAACGTAATCAGGGTTGACCACTTTCACACTATCCTTGAAATGGAAAAGATCGTCTGATGAATAGTAAATACCTATTATACTGGTAAGTGTATTTTCGACGTTGATTATGCGTCCTCTGTTGGTGTAACGGGCAATTTTTTTTCTTACATCATAACGAATTGAATCAGTATAAAGGTGCGTATCCTTATTGATCAGTTCGACATTGCCCTTGACAAAGGCAGACTTATCCATGCCATTATAAAAGAGATAATCTCCATAAAGGTTCATGGTATCACTCTGGGAGATATGTACCTTACTGAATGCTATCAACTGGTTTTTATCGCTGAAGAAGTGTGCACTATCGCACCACATCCTTACATCCTGGTCCCTAAGCAAAACATTACCTCTTAAGTGAGCGACAGTTTGTTTTGTTACAGGGTCGTCAATTAAATCTTCAACATCCGCATTCAGAATTTCAATCTTCTTTTTCGTTACCTGTTTTGCTGTTGTTTTCTGACTATAAGCATCAGGAATAAGAAGCAGAAACAGCAAAACCCATAGCGAGGGGCAGGAATTTTTTTTAATCAGCTGTTTCAGGATCTCTATTTTAGCCATCCGTCTTGTAAAAAGTCACATCCTTTAAATTCATCACTTATTTTGATATAGGTGATTGCAATTTTATTTTTTACCCATTTAGAGTATGTCTGAGCTCTATCTCTTTGTAGAGCAGCATCATACAGAGCCTGATAATCGTCTTTCAGGTTTGCTCCATGCGCTGGTAACACATTATCGAGTCTGATAATTCTGAAGACTTCATTATTCTCGTCGGTAGTTTTAAATGCTTCCGATATTTCGCCAACTTTCATTTCCCTGATTTTCATATACATTTCAGGATTCAATTCCTCAAGTGTAAACCAGGTAACGCGTGATGATGGATTTGCGCTTACAAGCTTACCACCGTTGATACGGCTGTCTTTATGTGTGGAGAAACGAAGTGCGGCAGCTTCAAACTTTATGCTGTCGTGTCTGATAAGATTGGCGAGACTATCGAGGCGGTTCAAAGCTTCTGCTGCCTGATTAGGTTTCACCTTAGGTCTAATGAGTATATGCCTTGTATTAACCAGATCGCCCTTACGTTCAATAAGCTGTATAAGGTGAAATCCGAATTTTGATTCAACAATTTTTGATACGGTGTTTTTTGAAAGACTGAAAGCTGCATCGGCATATGGTTTTTCAAGTTCACCTCTTACCAAAAAGCCGATTTCTCCTCCGTTTTTTGCTGATTCAACATCCTCAGAGTAAAGCCTTGCCAGTACGCTGAAGCTCTTGCCTGCAAGGATCTGACTCCGGATATCGAGCAGTTTCTGTCGTGCCTCTGCTTTATTGTCTTCATTATAAGGAGGATCGATCTGTATTAGGCTCACTTCATATTTTGCAGGTATAACAGGCAAACTGTCTTTTGGGATGTCGTTAAAAAATTTCTTGAGAGCAGAAGGTGTAATAGTAAGGTTTTTGGCAATTTTACCCTGCACTTCGCCAACAACTTGCTGTTCCAGAAGATTTTTCTTTATATCTCTTCTTATTTCCAGCAAGCTTTTTTTGAAATATGTTTCCAATGCCTGCTCACTACCTGCGGTTCTGATAGCGTCATTCATTTTCATGTTCAGATCACCTTCTACCTGGTCGTCTGTAACTGTTATACTGTCTATTCTGGCCTGATCCATGAAGAGTTTTGAGACAAGCATCTGCTGAAATATATGGCATTTCAGTTCATCTACAGGGGTTTTATCCCCACTGCGTTTAAGATCAGCTAATGTGTTCTCAAGATCAGAAAGATATATAACCTCATTCCCAACAATTGCAGCTACCGATTCAACGAGTACCTGGCTATTTGCAATAAAAACAGGCACGAATAAAAACATTACTATCAGGTACAACTTTATTTTACTTTTCTTCATTATGCTTTAATAATTAATATTATCGCTTTTTATGCGAGGTAAAAATCCTAAAACAGACAACTGCCCAAAATTATCAATATATCTTGAAACTATTGTCTTTAAGTGCATCATTATAAATTCCATTTTCAAGAGACTGAAGAAATTCAAATCGCCTGGTATTCCAGATAATTCTTTTTATATCATCTTTAACATATTCGAAAGGAGCGAGGGATGAGCGTAATCTGTAATCCCTGAACGAGACAAGATATGTTGAAGTGGAATCATTTGTTTCTAGAAACGTATTTCTTTTCAGAAAATTTTCCTGATTATCAATATTTGTATGGAGTTCAGCGATAAGACGGTCCAGTGGAACCCATTCTTCATTAAAATCTTCGATTTTATCAGCGAATTCATAGCATAAACTCTCAAGTTGCTGAAGATCTTTCTGATCAATGGAACGCGCCAATAATCTTATCCTGGATAGGTCGGGAGTCTCCATAGGCAGCTTTATGTACAATGCTTTAACGATATTTGAATTCAGTATAAAACTCTTTTCATTATTAGCATAATAATTCTCTATTTCACCATCACTGATAACAGTATCAAGTTTTTCAATGATCATCTTTTGCTGATATTGATAAATGACCAGGTTTGCCCTGGCTTCTTCGAGTTGTTTGTCAATCTCATTCTTTGTTGCAGGCGAAAGGTTTTCTTCAGCTTTTTGTAATATAAGCTGCCTTTTTGCCCATTTATTAATATAATCCTGAAACAAAGTTGCTGAATCAGCATCAATTTCTCCGTTTTGAATGAGTTTCGGCACTTCGTCGTAATACAAAACAACCTTGCCAACCTCAGCAACAACTTTTCTCCCGGAATGAGTATTACCATCTTTACAACCAGTAATAAAAATGGCAATACAAAAAATAATTATTGCTTTATTCATGTTTAATTAACTTCTTCACTTCCTCCAGCACCTTTTTGTCGATCTTTACTATATATTTTTTGCTTAGCTGGCCTCCCCATTCCTTTTCCAGGAAAGTCTGGTAAGCTGTCATTACATCTCCCTGAATATCTTTAAGTTTCAAAGGAGCAGGCTCTGAAACCTTCTTTATATACAATACACCCTGTAACCCATCGCTGCTATACGGATGTAAACCCTCTTTCCATTCTGTTTTATCAATTTCGATATTATCACCTTGAAACCATAATCCATGCTTTATTAAAAGAAGGGTATCCTTTTTATTAAATTTTTTATTCAGACGATCATCAAGATCTGAACGCCCGGAATACTTTTTCAATGTTGAATTTAAAAGTTTCCCGCCCTTTGGATCTTTTAAGGTAAAAATTTCTCCTTCAATGCTTTTTTTCGAAAGCCAGTTGTTCTTATTCTCTTCATAATATTTCCGGAGACCCAAAGAATCGGTACTTACTCTTTTCCATATGTTTCTGTTTGAAATCTCGAACAATAGCATACCATCGTGAAATTCATTCATGAGATATCTGAATTCCGGATATTTCTTCTCAAGGATCGAATTCTCATATTTTATCATATTATCAGTGACCTGGATGTCGAGTATCCGTTTAATAAATACTGATGAATCAGCAGACACTACCTGTGTACCTCTCTTTTCAATATAAGAAGCAAATTCATTTGTTGTATACGATTGATTTGCAAAAGAGTATAGTTTGCCTGCAGGCATTGTTGCCCGGTCATATTTCTTCAAGCCTCTGGCAATAAGTGAGTCTGTACCGGATACAAACCATAAAAAATTCTCCTGATTAATCTGAAAATTATACTCTTTTTTTAATTTTTCAACGAATGACTTACGGCTTAACGAATTTAGATATGATTGGTTTATTTTGCTTTCGATAAATGATTTTGATTCCTCAAAGGACCCAGGCGGTTTTTTCCCCAATAATTTAATAATATGCCATCCATAAAGGGTATGTATGGGTTTTGAATAACTGCCTGTATCCACGAGAGCAAATGCTGCTTCTGCAAAGTCGGTTATTATTTCACCTGCTCCAAACCAGTCAAGTTCACCACCTTTTACTGACGATTCTTTATGATCCGAATATTTCTTTGCGAGTTCTGAAAATGGTGTACCCTGCTGAAGCAATTTATAAATATTGAAAATCTCTACTTCTGCATTCTTAGTCTCTTTGTCATCAGCCCCAGGAGTGACCGACTTCATTATATGGGCTACTTTTATTTTTCCTCGTGAAGGCCTTTTGCCTGTGATCTTGATAACATGATATCCGTATGGAGTTCTTACAGGCATTGAAATTGAATTCAATTTCAATGAGTAGGCTGCGTCTTCAAAAGGCATAATCATCTGAAAAACTGAAAAATAGCCCAGATTTCCTCCATTTAACTTAACCGACTTATCATCGGAAGTTCCTCTTGCAACACTTTCGAATGATTCGCCTTTCATGATTCTTTCCCTGATGTCAATGGCTTTTTTCCATGCTTTCAGTGTATCCTGAGGGGAAGCATCCTGAGGCATTGCTACAAGGATATGCCAGGCATTTATTTCGGTAAGTGATCTCTGGTAAGCTTTCTGAAGTAGTTTTTCTTTTGCCTTGGGGTCTGTTAAGTAATTTCCTGCCAGCTGATTTCTGTAACCATTGAGTTCATTTCTGAAAGAACGGGTAGTATCAATCCCCTCCCTGATTGCATCGGTTACCTTCAGCTTAAAGACAATAAATTGTTGCAGATAATCGTCGATATCCAATGTTTTTTCCTGCTCCGCACTTTTCTTATACATCCTCATAAACTCTCCCGCCTGAACCTTAATTCCGTCAACATCTAAAAGTATCCTGGAATTCAAGTCCTGTGCCTGACCAATATAGGTAGACAGACAAACCACTATAAGGAGAAGAAATGATCTGATTTTCATCAGGAGTTGCTGAGGCCTGTTATTCAAATGATTTTCTGCTATAATTTGGAGCTTCGCGTGTTATTGAGACATCGTGAGGATGACTTTCAATTATTCCTGAGTGTGTGATTCTTACAAATTTCCCGTCTTTCTTTAGAGCATCAATATTTTTAGCTCCGAGATATCCCATTCCGGCTCTCAGTCCTCCGGTAATCTGGAATATAACTTCAGCCAGGTTTCCTTTAAATGGAACCCTTGCCTCGATACCTTCAGGAACAAGTTTTCTGATATCATCCTCAATGTCCTGGAAATACCTGTCTTTGGAACCCTGCTGCATGGCTTCAATTGAGCCCATACCGCGGTAAGCCTTAAATTTCCTTCCGTTATAAATTATAGTATCCCCAGGTGATTCTTCGACTCCGGCAAAGAGTGAACCTGCCATAATAGAATCTGCACCGGCAGCAATTGCTTTAATAATGTCGCCTGAGTATCTGATTCCGCCGTCGGCTATTACCGGAACTCCTGATCCTTCAATAGCCTTTGCAACATTATATATGGCAGAAAGTTGTGGAACTCCCACACCTGCAACGATTCTTGTGGTACAGATTGAACCCGGACCGATACCCACCTTTACTGCATCAGCTCCCTCATCAACGAGTTTTTTTGCAGCTTCACCCGTTCCAATATTACCTGCAATGACTTCTACTGAAGGAAAATTTCTTTTAATTTCACGTAAAATTCCTATTACGCTTTTTGTATGTGCGTGTGCAGTATCAATCGATATAGCATCAACACTTGCGTTTATCAGTGCTTCAACTCTTTGAAGGGTATCTGCTGCAATGCCAACAGCGCCCGCAACTCTCAGTCTCCCTTTATCATCCTTGCAGGAGTTCGGACGATCCTTAGTTTTCGTTATATCCTTGTATGTGATGAGACCGATCAGTTTTCCGGTATCATCTATCATCGGTAGTTTTTCTATTTTATGTTTCTGAAGAATCCTGGCGGCAGATTCGAGGTTTGTCTGGTGATTTGTGGTGATCAGACTAGTAGTCATTACCTCAGTTATTTTCCTTTCTCCTTTGTTTTCAAACCTCAGATCCCTGTTTGTTACGATACCCCGGAGGATGCCATCTGCATCTATGACAGGAATACCACCGATCTTATATTCACTCATCAGGTTCAAGGCTTCAGCCACTGTGGCATCGAGATTTATAGTAATCGGGTCAAATATCATGACATTTTCGGCCCTTTTCACACGTTTAACCTGTGCTGCCTGTTTTTCAATCGACATATTTTTGTGGATGACGCCTATGCCGCCTTCTCTTGCAATCGCTATTGCTAGCTCATCTTCTGTAACGGTATCCATTGCAGCCGAAACTACAGGCGTATTGATTCGGATGTTTCGCGTAAACATAGAGCTAAGATCCACTTCCCTTGGGAGTACCTCTGAATATGAAGGAACCAGAAGGACATCGTCAAATGTTAAACCTTCATAAAGTATCTTATCTTTTATAAATGACATCAGATGAGATTTTAAGTTTTTGATGGTGCCAAATTACTAAAAAAAACAGAAGTACTAAAATGTATTCTGCTCTAAGGTGTAATTGTTACACAGGAATATCCAATTGATTTGTAAATGTCCTTCAATTCTTCTAAATTGAAGAACTATAAGTACATTTGTATTCAGTGTCATCCGGAATAAATATAGAACCATACCGACAAATCCTGGTCAAATACTGGGGTTATACTTCATTCAAATCATTACAGGAAGATATTATAAGGTCAGTAGCCGAAGGAAAGGATACCCTTGGACTAATGCCAACAGGTGGTGGAAAATCCATAACATTTCAGGTTCCGGCACTTGTTCATGAAGGGATCTGTCTGGTTATCACACCTCTGATTGCACTTATGAAGGATCAGGTTACTCGTCTCAATAGTATAGGAATAAAATCATTAGCGATACATTCAGGCATGACTGCTGAAGAGATTGATAATGCTCTTGAGAACAGTATTTATGGCGGGTACAAGTTTCTTTATGTTTCACCTGAAAGAATAGCAACACGGATCTTCCAGGGAAAAGTTCCCCGTATGAATATTTCATTGGTGGCGATTGATGAAGCACATTGTATTTCTCAGTGGGGATATGACTTCAGGCCTTCATATCTGAAAATTGCAGCTCTTCGTGATTATATTTCCGATAAGGTACCTTTTCTGGCCCTAACAGCATCTGCCACTCCTCAGGTTGTTGATGATATTATGAACAAGCTTGGGTTCAGAGTAAAGAATGTTCTGAAAACAAGTTTCGACAGGAAAAATATTTCATACCTGGTCAGAAAAGTGGAGGACAAAGGCACATATCTGATAAAAACACTTCAGAAGACCAGGGGAAGCGGAATTGTTTATGTCAGGAGCCGGAAGAGATGCAAAGAAGTTGCTGAACTGCTGGTGACAAACGGGATAAGCGCCGATTTTTATCACGCCGGTTTGACTGATGTGTTGCGCGATAAGAAACAAGCTTCCTGGTCGGCAGCGGAGACCCGTGTGATTGTTTCAACCAACGCTTTCGGCATGGGTATCGACAAGGCTGAAGTAAGGTTTGTAATACACTGGGATATACCCGACTCGATTGAAAGCTATTTCCAGGAAAGCGGCAGGGCAGGACGTGACGGAAAACAAGCATTTGCTGTTCTTCTGTACAATCCGGCAGACAAGAGCCGTCTGATTGATACGATAAGAAAGAAATTTCCAACAATTGAAAAGATCAAAGACACATATGAAGCATTGTGCAACTTTCTGCAGGTTCCGCTGGGCTCAGGAAAGGATGTAGTATTTGATTTTAATATGTACGACCTGGTTTCAAAGTACCGGTTACCAGTAATAGAGACATATAATAGTCTTCAGTTTCTTCAGAGAGAAGGATATATTGAGTTTACTGAAGAGATAAATAATCCCTCCAGGGTTCATTTTGTAGTGAGTCGCGATGATCTTTATAAATTTCAGGTGGCAAATGAATCATTCGACGGATTTATAAAATTACTGCTCAGATCATATACGGGTATGTTCAGTGAATTCGTTCCCATAAATGAGGAAGCACTGTCAAAAAAATCGGCAGCTACGCGCGACACTATATATCAATATCTTGTAAAACTTTCAGCATTTAATATAATCAGGTATATCCCGGGCAAAAAGACTGCACTGGCAATATTTACCGAAGAACGTCTTGAAAGAAAAGCACTCATGATATCGCCTGATAATTACCTACATGTAAAGGAAAAATACGAGATCCGCCTGAATAAAATGATTGAATATGCCGATTCCGACGATCACTGCCGGTCGGTGTATCTATTGAATTATTTTGGAGAAGAATCAGATCGCTGTGGAATCTGTGATGTCTGTCGTGAAAGAAATGAACTCGATCTGAGCAGTTACGAATTCGACCTGATCGTGGAAGAGATTAAAGGCATTTTAAATGAAAATAATCCGGATGCTGAAGAATTAGTAAAACTTATTGATTCTCCTTCAGAGAAAGTTATCAAAGTTATACGTTGGCTTCTCGATCATAAGAAGATACTTCGCGATGACCAGCACAGGCTAATATGGAACATTTAATTTGTACAGTAATACAATTCATTTGTCATTAGAACAACAACCTGTTCATAATATTATTATTTTGCAAATACTATTGTAAAATTGTGTCTAAAAATTTATAAATCAGCATGGATATTCTTTTTTCAGACGCTCTTAAGCTGAAGCGGCCCAACGCTTTCAATGTGATGGTGAAACCAACGGGATCAGTCTGTAACTTGAACTGTACTTATTGCTATTACCTTGAAAAGAAAAAGCTTTTTCCGGATGAGATCAACTTTAAAATGGAAGAGGAAATCCTCGATAATTTTATCAGGCAGTATATTGAGGCGCAGGATGTACCGATAGTTACATTTACGTGGCAAGGAGGTGAGCCCACACTTCTCGGACTCGATTATTTCAGAAAGGTTATGGAGCTTGAGAAGAAATATTCATCCGGTAAAACCATTGAGAACGCTTTCCAGACCAATGGCACAAGACTTAACGATGAGTGGTGTAAGTTTTTTGCTGATAACAATATGCTTGTAGGTATATCGATTGATGGTGAAGAACATAACCACAATCATTTCAGAAAAACAAATTCAGGAGGACCGACCTTTAAAAGGGTAATGAAAGGTGTTGAACTGCTTCACAAGAATAAGGTTGAGTTTAATACCTTGAGTTGTGTAAACAACTATAATGTGCATTTTGCCTCTGAAACATACCGTTTCCTAAAACGTATTGGAAGCGGATTCATTCAGTTTCTGCCGGTTGTTGAAAGAATTGCGGCTCAGCCAGGCGAAGATAACCTTAACCTTGTTGCACCTGGTTTTTTGAATGCTGCAACAGTTACCGACTGGTCGGTAAAAGGATCTGATTTCGGAAAATTTCTTGTTACAGTATTCGACGAATGGGTCAGGAAGGATGTGGCAAGGTATTATGTTCAGATATTCGATACAACACTGGCGAATTATGTGGGCGAGATGCCCGGGTTGTGTGTATTCTCTGAGACATGCGGGGATGGTCTTGTGATGGAGCATAATGGAGATATTTACTCCTGCGATCATTTTGTTTATCCGGAATATTTTCTCGGGAATATTACCGGTACCCCGATTATTGACATGGTGAAATCGCAAAAGCAATTCGATTTTGGTATTAACAAGCGCAATAAGCTTCCACGATATTGTCTGCAATGTGATGTCCGTTATGCATGTCATGGTGAATGTCCTAAGCATAGGATTCTTATGACACCAGATGGCAAACCGGGTCTGAATTATTTGTGCGAAGGTTATAAGATGTTCTTTCATCATGTTGAACCGTACATGGAGTACATGGCGAAAGAACTTACAAACAAAAGAGCACCAGCTAATGTAATGAGCTGGATCAGGAATAAGGATAATCAGGTAATAAAGCCATTAATACCTGAAAGAAATGATCCATGTCCATGTGGCAGTGGCAAAAAATTCAAGAACTGCTGTGCTGGCAAGCTATTGTATGTGACATAACTGAGTGACGACACCTCACACCTCACACCTCACACCTCACTCATCATACCCACACTCACCCGATCAACAAGATAAACTATTGATTTATAAGTTATGCCGCTATGCATACTCAACCCAATCTCACAGGTCCTGCTTGTTGAGAAACCCTCCTTAACTGTAACGGGTAATTGTTCTTTAAGACTGCTTAGCCCGTGTTTATTCAGTTCAGGAAATGTGAAACCGCGATCACCTGCGAAACCGCAACAATTTGCTTCAGGTACAATTACCTTTTTCGAGCACATAGCTGCCAGCTCAACAAGCTTCGCGTCAAGCTCCATCTTTTTCATACTGCAAACAGGAAATACAGTTACTTCTTCATCAACGGGAGTTATAGTCAGGAAGGGAAGGAGGTATTCAGTTATAAATTCAACAGGTTCATAAAGCTTGAGGTCTGCTTTAATATTCTCTCTCATTGTATAAAGGCAGGGGCTCATATCACACACTATAGGAATCTCCCCATTCCTGCTGGCTTTAAGAAGAGCTTTCTCCAGTTCTTTTGATTTTTTTTCTCCTGCATCTATATATCCTTTGCTCGAAAATGCCATTCCGCAACAAAGATTGTTAAGATTATCAGGATAGATTACTCCATAACCGGCTTTATTAATGAGAGCGACCATTTTATCAGAAAGCTGTTTTTCTGCCTTATGATCCGCAGATACACCCATTGAACGGTTAATGCACGACGGGAAATAAACAACCTTACGGGGATATTCATCTTGCGTTGATTGTCCGGGCTTAATTGCTTTGGCACCCGAAGGCATAAACCGGTTCCATTGTGGGACCCGATTTCCGGAAATTTTATTCAGGGCTGTGGAAATAGCCTGCATAATTCCGGTTCCTAATATCATGTGAAAGAAATTTACGATAGAAAGAGCACTTCTTGCACCAGCTGTTACCTGGCTCATGTTATTTGCCAGCCAGAATGCTTTATTTCGTTTTTTGGAGATCTCATCGGAACGAAGATTCTTAATAAGCTTTCCGGTATCGATTTTTACCGGACAACTTATTGCACACAAACCGTCTGTTGCACATGTTTCATTACCAGCATACTTAAAAGCTTTTGCCATCGAGGCTGCAATATGAGGCTCCTTACCGCTTCTTGTAAGAGAAGATAATTCGCGTTGAATAACAATTCTTTGCCTGGGTGTTAATGTTAATCCTGCCGAAACGCATGAAGGTTCACAAAAACCACATTCGGTGCATTTGTCAATTATCTCATTGGATGCGGGCAAAGGCTTAAGATTCTTTAAATGAATCTCGGAATCGGTATTTAAAATCACACCGGGATTCAGGATATTCTGAGGATCGAATATCTGTTTGATCTCCTTCATCAGACTATAAGCTTCGCTTCCCCATTCCATCTCCACGAAAGGAGCCATATTGCGTCCTGTTCCGTGTTCAGCTTTTAATGACCCGCCATATTTATGAACAACAAGGTCAGATACTTCCGACATAAGTTTCCCATACCGCTCAACTTCTTCGCCTTTGCCGAAATCCTGTGTAAAAACAAAATGAAGGTTTCCTTCGAGTGCATGGCCGAAGATTACAGCTTCATTATACAAGTATTTTCCAAGTATCTTTTGAAGATCGATAGTCGCTTCTGCCAATGAAGCAATAGGAAAAGCAACATCTTCTATAATTACGGTTGTGCCGGTCTTCCGCATTGCGCCAACTGAAGGGAAGAGCCCTTTTCTTATCTTCCACAACTGCTCATATTCAGTTGGGATATCCGTAAATGTTATCGGGACTTCGCATGGAATGCTGCTTATGGAATTCCTGATCAATTCAATATTATTATTAATTTCCGTTTTATTTTCTGCAACAGTCTCAACTAGTAATGCGCATACATTGTTGTTGAGATCTTTCAGAAAGCCGGGGATACCCTTTTCATTTTCGACAGACCGGAGACCTGCCCGGTCGATGAGTTCTACTGCCGAAACAGGCGTGTTTTTAAGAATGATCACTGCTTTGCATGCGCTTTTGATATCGGGAAAGATCATTAGTGAGCTGGCTCTGATCGGGTATTCAATTACCGTTTTGTAACTTATTTCGGCAATAAATCCAAGCGTACCTTCAGAACCGATCATTAAGTGTTCTATAATTTCAAATGGATCAGTGAAGTCGATCAGTGCATTCAGACTATAGCCCGTTGTATTTTTTATTTTATATTTTCTTCTGATTTTTTCGGCAAGCGGTTTGTTTGCTACTGCTGTTCCTGCAAGGTTTTCCAAATCTCTTAACAGAGTAGCGTGGTTTTTTCTGAATTCGTCCCGGCTTGAGGTATCATTAGTCTGGAGAACCGTTCCATCTGCAAAAATGACCTTCATGCCTGAGACTGTTTTGTAGGAATTAGCTGCTGTCCCGCAACACATTCCACTCGCATTATTCGCAGCAATACCACCTATCATTGCAGAATTAATTGAAGCAGGATCTGGTCCAATCTTACGGCCATAAGGTGCCAGAAGAATATTTGCCCGTCCACCGGTTAATCCTGGTTGGAGCTTAATTTCACTTCCGTCTTCATTTATGCTGAATTTTCTCCATGTGCTTCCTGCGATAATCAAAATGGAATCGGAAATAGCCTGTCCGGAGAGACTGGTGCCGGCAGCCCTGAAAGTAACAGGCAGGGAAAGTTCCGCTGCAGTTTTTAGTATCAGTGAGATTTCTTCTTCATCTTTTGCCCTTATAACGATTCTTGGAATTAATCTGTAAAAACTGGCATCGGTGCCAAAGGCAAGAGTATATAATGGATCATGAAAGATTCTGTTCTTATCAATTGTGCCGACGAGACGATCGTATAGGATTTTATATTTTCCGGATAGCATGCTGCAAGTTAGGGAAAATATAAATACCAGAGTGAGGAATGAGTGGTGAGGATCAATCCAGATCCTTCAGTATTGAAATAGCTTCCTTTACTTTATAATCTTTATTATATAGAATTCCCTGCACACCCTGCAGCTTGCTTCCTTCTTTGAGGGTGCCGGTATCCAGAGGACCAAAACCAATATCTTCAATCAGTTTGGCGACTTTTTCTTTTGCCTTCTTTTCATCACCAGCCAAAGGAATTACTCTTTTTTCATTAAATGGCAGCTTAACATCACCTTCCTCCACAAGATGTTTAAACCAGATTGTATTGAAGGCTTTTACAATAATGCCATCCGTGAAATGCTCAATTACTTTTGAGCTGGAAATATCTTCACCAAGGTCATAAAATGTTCCATCGCTCTTATATGGGTTTGTGGTATCGACAATAATTTTCCCGGGAACTTTGAAAACAGGCAGCGTGTCTAATGATCTCCATGGTATTGAAACAAAGATAATCTCTCCGTAAACTACTGCACCATCAGGATCTATGGGATGAAGATCGCCTCCAAGTTCATAAACGAAATTTCGCAATGATGAGGGACCACGGGAATTTGACAAAGCTACTTCATGTCCGGCCTTTATAAAGAGACGGGCAAGATTCCCTCCGATATTTCCCGAACCAATAATTCCTATTTTCATAATCTTATATTTGTTACTAGCTCACATCCGGCAAAGTGTTAAATAAACATACCCTGCTTCATTTTGTTCATGTGGGATAGGGGCAGGGTGCAGGGGGCTGGGTGCTCGGGGCTCAATGCTGGTTGCACTCCACAAACTCACCCCCTTCCCCTTTCTACTAGCGTACTACCTTTTATACACATCTTATTGAGCGGGAATTTTCTTTAGCCTTACTAACTCATCCCCCATCCCCATAGCCGTCAACCTAAGGAAAATAAAAATCATATTAAATTGATATTCAAACACATTTCCCCTCCTTTCAAAGGAGGGGTGGCCCGGACCGAAATGCTTCGAATGAAATGAAATAGTTTATCCCGGGCCGGGGTGGTTATTAGTTTCGTTGTGAACTATGAAACTCTTTTTCTATCATGTAATATTCACCATGAATATTCCCATCTAGTTCCACTATTATTTTTTTCTGTGAACAATAAAAATCAACTATATAATTACCAATACTTTGTTGTCTCCTGAACTTCTGACCTTCCAATTGCTTGTTTTTTAATAATTTCCATAGAGCGGCTTCAGCCGAAGTCGAGTTATTCCTCAACCATTTGCGATTAGTTTCAAGATATTTCCTGTTAAATATGTGATCCTTCTTTTCCACATTGCAAAGGTCTGCAATTTTTTGGATTGTTTCCCGTGAATAAACCACCCCGGCCCGGAAGCAATTTTTTAGTATTTCCGTAAATTCGTATCCGGGCCACCCCTCCTTTGAAAGGAGGGGAAATTTAACCGATTGTAATTCTGTACTTTACATCTTAAGTTGACGGCTATGGGGATGGGGGTGAGTTTGTGGAGCATTAAGATAAATCCCGCTTCAAATGAGATGTGTATAAAGATTAGCTTTTCAAGGAGGGGTGGCATGACCCTTCGGACAGCCCGGGCCAACCTTCCTTCAAAAAAGGATGGGATATTTATCCTATTAAATTTCGGTAAAAATCCTTAATTTGACGGCCCTTTACGATAACTTATGCCATTTTAATAAGAATTCCCTTCAGCGTATCGGCTACGTCTTCTTCCTCATCGACGCATCGCTCGAGTATCTCAAGAATCTTGTTGTTCTTAATTAATTCTTTTGGATCTTCTTCTTTTTCAAAAAGTTCGGAAACTCCTTTAAAGTATAGCTCATCGGCATCGTGTTCTATTGCGGTTATTATTCCGCAGGCACGCATAATTTTTTCCTTGTTTGCCACGGGGTCTTTCAGACAGAAGACGGCTGTTTCAAGCTCCAGCGCCCCTTCGCATACAAGCTGAGCCATTTCCTTATAAATAGGCATCATTTTTTTCGGTCGGTACAGACAAATTCGTCGGGCTATTCCATTAATTGAATCAACAACATCATCGATATTTGAAGTCAATTCGTGTATATCTTCCCTGTCAAATGGAGTTATGAATGATTTATTAAGCTGATCGTATGTTTTATTTGTAATTTCATCACCTATATGTTCAACATCTCTTATCTCTTTGAATAGCCTTTCATGGTCCTCATGGTCTCTACTGTTGAAAATTTCCTTAAGCAGTTCTGTAGCCTTCACCAGGTTTCTGACACCGCTTTCAAATAATGGAAAAAAGGAGTGGTCTTTCGGTACAAAAAATTTAAGAATTTTATCAATATTCATATTCGGAGTATTAATTTATTAATTATACATATGGGTCGGGTTAAAAAATCAAATTGAAGAAATGATACATAATGCTTCCGATAACTGCACTGACGGGAATTGTGAGTATCCAGGCCCAGAATATTTTTTTTGTAACTCCCCATTTAACAGCAGAAGTGCCTTTTCTTGCTCCTACACCGATTATAGCACCCGTAATTGTGTGAGTGGTGCTTACAGGTATGCCAAAGGCTGTTGCACCAAAAAGTGTAAGTGCACCTGCTGTTTCTGCACAGAACCCTTCAAATGGTTTTACCTTTGTTATCTTCTGTCCCATGGTCTTTACAATTCTCCAGCCTCCGAAAAGTGTTCCCAAGGCAATTGCAGTCTGGCACGACAGCTTTATCCATAACGCTATTGGTTCAGTATTCTTAGTCAATCCTGAAACTATCAGAGCCAGCCATATAATCCCCATGGATTTCTGGGCATCATTACCTCCATGACCCAGACTAAGAGATGATGAAGATAATATCTGGAGCCGGCGGAATAATTTATCAACATTGGACGGTGTGGAATTTCGGAAGATCCAAACCACTGATGTTGAAATAATGAATGATATAACCATACCCAAAACGGGAGCAATAAAAATAAATAGTACAATCTTCATTAACCCTGGAATAATTATTGTACTCAAACCGGAATGTGTAATCGCGGCCCCTACCAATCCTCCTACCAGTGTATGCGAAGAACTTGAAGGCAGACCGATCCACCATGTGATCAGATTCCAGATAATTGCTGCTACCAGAGCTGATGCTATTACTGTCATGTTCAATACATTCTGATTAACAACCCCGCCGCCGATCGTATGGGCCACTTTCATAGGAAAGAAGATGAAAGCAATAAAATTGAAGAAAGCAGCCAGCAATACAGCAGCAATTGGCGATAACACTTTGGTAGAGACAACAATAGCAATTGAATTTGCAGAATCGTGGAACCCATTTAGAAAATCGAAAATCAAAGTTAGTGCTACTACAACATAAAGGATAGTCATCGGTTTTCGGTGCCTTTTTTAATGATCAGATTATTAATAGCACAATTATCTTTTCGGATATTACTCATTCTTAACCTGTTAAGTTATTATCAAATTTGAAGATCAGGTGCCGCAAAGTAATAATATTGGAACAGAATTCAAAATGATTCAGCCAATAAGTTTAAATGCCTGAATGCCAGTGACTGACGGAATGAAATACCTGCATTGTTAATAAATCATTGTTTTTATTGTCCATTTGTACTAATTTTATTAAATATTATTTTGAATAATTAAATCTTATCAATATGAGCAAAATAAGTGATCTGGAGCCGAAACAACTGTGGAATTATTTCCATGAGATAACACAAATACCCCGTCCTTCAAAGAGTGAACAGGGGATGATAGAGTATATGAAAAAATTTGGTAAAAAGAATAACCTTGAGACCAGTGTAGATAAAGTCGGTAACGTTATTATCCGAAAACCTGCGACTAAAGGAATGGAAAACAGAAAAGGAGTTATATTCCAGACTCACCTCGATATGGTGCCACAGAAGAACAGTGATAAAATACACGATTTTGCCAAGGATCCTATTGAGACTATTGTTGATGGAGAATGGGTAAAGGCAAATGGAACTACTCTTGGCGCCGATAATGGGATCGGTGTGGCTTCAACAATGGCTGTGCTTGCTTCCTCAGAAATTGCACATGGGCCAATCGAAGCTTTATTCACGATAGATGAAGAAACCGGAATGGCAGGCGTATTTGGTCTGGAGAAGGGGCTTCTGAACGGGGATATTCTCATGAATCTTGATTCTGAAGATGAAGGCGAACTTTATGTTGGTTGTGCAGGAGGTATCGATGTCAGTGCAATTAAAAACTATGTAGAGGAAAAGTCTCCTTCAGCGATGACAGCGTTTAAAGTTGTGGCAAAAGGATTAAAAGGCGGACACTCCGGAGTTGATATAGCCCTTGGCCGAGCTAACTCTAATAAAATAATGTTCAGGTTTTTAATGCAGGCTGAATCAGATTTTGGAATCAGACTTGCCGAAGCTGAAGGAGGCAATCTTAGAAATGCGATACCCAGAGAGTCATACTCAATCATTCTGGTGCCTGAAGCAAAAACCGCTCAATTCGAAAAGTTTGTTAAAGGGTATGAAAAAATGTACAGAGCAGAATTTTCAGATACTGAACCTGATCTGTCATTTACTTGCGAGAAAGTTGTTATGCCTGCAAAAGTTATGAATGCCGGCGATCAGTATAAAATCATCAGGGCAATTTTTGTTTGTCCAAACGGAGTCGTTCGAATGAGTCAGGCCATGAAAGGACTCGTGGAAACATCAAATAACCTGGCAATTGTGAAATGCAAAAATGGCAAATTTGAATCATACAACCTGTGCAGAAGCTCTGTCGATTCTGCAAAAGAAGCTACTGCCTGGAAAATTGCCGCTGCTTTCCATCTTATTGATGCAGATGTTAAACTTGAAGGAGGATACCCCGGATGGAAACCCAACGTTAATTCTCCTATCCTGAAGACTATGAGCAAAGTATATAGCGATATGTTTGGAAAGGTACCTGAGATCAAAGCCATTCATGCCGGTCTGGAATGCGGACTCATTGGTGGTGTATATCCCGGCCTCGACATGATTTCATTTGGTCCTACAATCCGTTACCCGCATTCTCCCGATGAGAAAGTGGAAATCGCTTCTGTTTTAAAATTCTGGAAGTTCCTGGTAGAAACACTGAAACATGTTCCTGTGAAGTAAGGATAAGGATAAGGTTAAGGTTAAGGTTAAGGTTAAGGTTAAGGTTAAGTCTCAACCTTAACCTTAACCTCAACCTCAATCTCAGAGTTTGATTTCCACCAGGAGATCATCTTTCATAACATTGGTATTGGGCTTGCAATGAACCGTCACTACCGTTCCATTTACCGGGGATATGATTTCATTCTGCATCTTCATTGCCTCAAGGATAACGACAGGTTCACCTCTCAGAACTGTAGCACCTTCTCTTACCAGAACATCGATAATTTTGCCGGGCATGGGGGCTTTGAGAACTTCTTTATCAATTCTACCTCTTGTGGAATCAAGTACTTTTTTCCTCTGCAGGGAGAAAGGTGTTTCTACAGTGAAAATATAACTTATATCATTGAAAAGGATTTCATATTTATTCTGGCTTGAACGAACAATCTCAACAGGATATTTCCTGTTTTTCCAGAGAATATATGTGCCGTATTTTTCGTCAGCTTTTAGTTTTACATCGTAATCCCTCTTGCCAATCCTTATTGTATGTTTAAGCGGAAGAGAGAAACTGAATTTCCGGTTTTCCGAAGATAATGTGTATAATTTCTTAATCTGAAGTTTGTCGTTAGCCATAATGAACAGACTGATTTAAAATTGGTTGATTCTTTTATTTAGTAGCCATGGACTCATTTTTTTACCATCCTCGAAATCGACATTTATGCTGTCATCATTCAGGTTCTCTTCGATAAAGAGTTTCGTTGCAAGCCATGCAGCAAGCATTTCTTCATATTCGCTGTTTAAATAATACTTGTCAAGATCCTTCTCAATAAACGAGGTTGTAAAAGTGCCATCCTGGAACTTCTGATTTCTCACAAGCATTCTGAAGAAGGGCAGGGTTGTTTTTGTACCCTTTATCCATACTTTATCAAGAGCCATTTTACAGTTTTTGATCGCATCCTTCCGGTCTTTCCCTTTTACAATAAGCTTCGCAATCATAGAATCATAGCTTGCTACAATGGATGATCCGGCCTGAACACCGGTATCAACCCTTACGTAGGGTTCTGTTGGCATACTTAAGCTCTCAATTTTTCCCGGATCCGGAGCAAAGCCAGCTTGTACATCCTCAGCATTTATACGGCATTCTATTGCCCAACCTTTTATTTTTATATCATCCTGCGTAAATTTGAGCTCCTCTCCATTAGCCACCCTTATCTGCTGTTCAATAAGATCAATGCCGGTTATTATTTCAGTTACAGGATGTTCTACCTGGATCCTTGTGTTCATTTCCATGAAGTAGAAATTTTTATCGGAGTCAAGAAGAAATTCAACAGTCCCTGCAGAATGATAATTTACCGCCCTTGCAATCTCCACAGCCATATCTCCCATTATTTTTCTTAGGTTATTGTCTAGTGCGGATGATGGCGCTTCTTCGAGGAGCTTCTGATGTTTTCTCTGTATTGAACACTCCCTTTCACCAAGATGGACTATGTTGCCTTTTGTATCGCCCAGTATCTGAAATTCAATGTGTTTAGGGTTCTCAATATATTTTTCCACAAAAACCGATGGATCGTTGAATGCTTTTTCAGCTTCTTTGCTCGCAATTATGAACATCTTCTCCATCTCATCGGCTTTCCTTACTATCCTCATTCCTCTGCCACCTCCACCTGATGCAGCTTTAATGATTACAGGATAACCAATTTTTTCAGCAATAAGAACTGCTTCCTCCTCATTTGCGATATTCCCTTCACTTCCCATTGCCATTGGAATTCCACTTGCAAGAGCGATTTTTCGGGCAATAGTCTTATTTCCCATTTTATATATTGCTTCAGGAGAAGGACCTATATATATCAACTTGCTATCGAGACATTTCTGGGCGAAATAGGCATTCTCGGCAAGGAAGCCATAACCGGGATGAATAGCATTCGCATCGGTATTGGTTGCAATCCCGATTAGTTTTTCAATATTCAGAAATACAGGTATTTCGGAAGTATCTTCTGTGTTGTCATAAATAATATCAGCGGCTGATAAATACATTGCATTCGGTTCAACAGCCGTTTTTATAGCAACGGTTTCAATCTTCATCAGACGTGCAGTTTTCATTATCCTGATGGCAATTTCACCCCTGTTGGCAATTAATATTCTCTTGATTTTCATAGTTGCTAGTTGCTTGTTGCTTGTTGCTAGTTGCTTGTTGCTAGTTGCTTGTTTGCTAGTTGCTTATTGCCTGTTGTTACAACCAGCAACCAATAACCAGTAACCAGCATTCAGCAGCCACTCCTACAGTGGCATATTTCCATGTTTTCTCGCCGGCACTTTCACCCACTTGTTGTTCAATGCATTCAGCGCTGAAAGAATTTTTTTCCTTGTAACAGCAGGATCAATAACTTCGTCAATATAGCCACTCTCATCAGCAATGAAAGGATTGGCAATCTTATCCCGGTATTTTTTAACAAGTTCCTTTTTCAATTCAACAGGGTTTGCCGATACAGCGAGTTCTTTTCTGTATAGAATTGCGACTGCCCCATCTGGACCCATTACTGCAATCTCAGCTGAAGGCCAGGCAAAACTAAAATCGCCGCCAAGATTCTTACTATTCATTACTATAAAGGCGCCGCCATAAGCTTTCCTGAGTATTATCGTTATTTTAGGAACTGTTGCTTCACTGTATGCAAATAGTAATTTTGCACCATGCCTGATAATTCCTGAATGTTCCTGATCCACACCCGGAAGAAACCCGGGGACGTCTTCAAAGGTGATAACAGGGATATTAAATGCGTCACAAAACCTTATAAATCGTGCGCCTTTGGTTGAGGAGTTTATATCCAGAACTCCGGCAAGAACCTTTGGCTGATTGGCTACAATGCCTATCGTTTTTCCGCTTAGCCTGGCGAAACCGGTAACAAGGCTTGCCCCGAATAGCTCAGAAGTTTCAAAGAAACTGTTCCTGTCAGCCACCTGGGCAATTATATCTTTAACATCATAAGCTTTATTGGGGTCCTCTGGAATAATGTCACGAAGTTTTTCATTGACGTCGCTTATTGAGCCATCATCGCCGACTACCGGAGGGTTTTCAACATTATTGGAAGGCAGGTAGGAAAGGAATTTTTTAAGTGCCAGTATTGTGTTCTCCTCGTCATCATAGATCATATGTGCAACTCCGCTTTTCCTGGCATGAACTTCAGCGCCACCCAGCTCTTCGAGTGTTACATCTTCGTTAAGAACTTCTTTTACTACGTTTGGTCCGGTTACGAACATGTAGCTGGTATGATTTACCATAAACACAAAGTCGGTGAGAGCCGGAGAATAAACAGCACCTCCGGCAGCCGGACCCATAATTACAGAAATCTGGGGTATTATACCTGATGAATGGATGATATTCTGGAATATAGCTGCATATCCGCTCAGGCTCGCCACTCCTTCCTGAATACGTGCACCACCGGAATCAATAAGGGCGATAATGGGTGATCCCATTTTAAGCGCCATCTCCTGAATTTTTGCAATTTTTTTAGCGTGAACGATGCCAAGCGAACCTCCCATTATAGTAAAGTCCTGAGCATAAGCAAACACCAGTCTGCCATTTACTTTGCCATGTCCGACAATAACTCCGTCACCAAAAGCTCTGTCAACCTTTCCGAATTCAACCGGCTGATCAGCGGGAGTTACAAATTCATCTATTTCTTCAAAGGTGGAATTGTCAAAAAGAAGGTTGATCCGTTCATGTGCAGTAAGCTTGCCTTTAGAATGCTGCTTTTCGGATTGCTTTGCGCTGTACTGTTGTTTAATTGCCGCTTGCCGCTCGATAAAGGCTTTGTAATACTTGCCGGATAAATCCATACGAAATTTGTTTTAAGGAATCAAAAATAGGCAATATCATGTGAATTACAAAAGATACATTCGACCGTATTTTGATTGATATTTGTAATGATATGATTAACAAACAATTGTTTGCTAAATTAGTTCGACGCAGCACCCGGGGCTTGCCGATGGGCTACTTTGGTTTAAAGAGTCCTGCCGCATTTGATCCAAGCATTCCTGCTTTCATCATAGTTTCGCTTGCTCTCTTTAATTTTCCGATTTCCTTACCATTGATTACAGGATAGTGTCTGAGTTTCTCAAGCTTATCACCTATATACTCAAGGTCTTCTTCAGTAGTCTTCCAATTCCGGTTATTATATATTGAAAGGTTGAGAGGAGTAGAGTAGGCGCGCAATGATTTGTCGCCGTCGGTATTAAAATAGAAATCAAAATATGACATGATTAGCTCACGAAAAGTACGGTAAACAGGCTCTCTGTACCTGAGAGTTGTAAAATTTGATTTTGCCACAGCTCCCCATTTGCCGTTTTCGCTGAAAACGGCAATCACATGGTCGTCGTCATTATATGCCTTCATGTCGACAATCAGAGGTTTATGGCCGATGTGTTCGAGAGCAGCTGCTGCGAAGAGTGCTCCCTCGAAACAATGCGCTGATCTTTTCCTGATCACATGCCTGGGCGACCTGCACTCATAATTTGGATTATAGTCTATAGAATCCAGAAATCCCTGAATTTCATTGGGATCGCTGAAGGTCTTTAGAAATTCTGTTTCCTCTTTTGTCCAATCCATGTGGTTGTTTGTTGTTGGGTGCCCGGTACTTGTAGTCTCTTAGTCTCCCATTCTCCCATTCTCCCATTCTCCCATTCTCCCATTCTCCCATTCTCCCATTCTCCCATTCTCCCATTCTCCCATTCTCTTAGTCTCCTATTCCCTTAGTCTTATTTACCAATCCATCAATTATCCGTTTCATATTCTCATACTGCTCTTCCATGCTCATAACCAGGCTCAGCTGCACCCTGGCTCTCTGAAGGTTATGAAGTTCGTGATGAATTTTGAAATAATTATCCCCATCAATAAAATCAGTAAGAAATCTGACACCGATTATATATGTCATTAAACGGGGTGCGAAAGCCAGATACTCAATTTCAATATCATTAAGTGTTTTAGCTGTTTCAGACAGATAGCCTTCAGCATAGGCTTTGAAAAGGCCGATATCCAATTTCACGCGTGAGAGATCATTCTCATCTTCTGAAGCTGTATTTGCGGCGGTTCTTATGGCATCACCAAAATCGTAATGAATATAACCAGGCATTACGGTATCAAGATCAATTACACAAAGTGCTTTATCATTTTTATCCAGCAAAATGTTATTGAATTTAGTATCGTTGTGTGTTATCCTGAGAGGAATCTTTCCTGCTTCTCCCAACTTTAATATTACTTTCATCTCATCAGCTCTTTTGAGGACATGATCGATCTCTCTCCCTACCGAGCTGACTCGTCGAACCGGATCCTCCTTAATCTTTTCAATGAATGTTACGAGCCGTTTTTCGATATTATGAAATGAAGGAATTGTTTCGAACAGTTCATTGCCAGGCATATCAGAGAGCATCGCCTGAAAGCGGCCTATTGCTTTACCTCCTTCATATGCTTTATCGTCGTTGTCAACTACATTATATGAATTGTGGTTAGAAATGAATATGTACATTCTCCAGAAGTTACCTTCTTTATCCTGAATCCACGTTCTGCCTTCCTTGGATGGGATCAGAGTGAGTGTTTCTCTCTTGACATCTGATCCCGGTATCAGGGAAAGCTTATTTCTGAGATGTACAGTTACCTTTTCAATATTGTGCTGTAACTCGGGTATATTTTTGAATATCTTGTTGTTAAGCCTTTGAAGTATATAGTTATCCTTATCAGCTTCCGCTGTTTCAATTCTGAAGGTATCATGAATATGACCGCTGCCATAGGTTTCTCCTTTCAGGAATGTCCCCTCAGCTTTGAAGTATTCAAATATTTCCTTCAGGTTATAACTCATATTACTTTCCTGCTTTGTGTCCAATAAAGGCATAATACATGATTATCAGATAAGCTGGTATGCAAATCCAGTATGCTGATTGCGTTGAGAAAATATCTGCCAGTCTTCCGTATAACAAGGGGAGGATGGCGCCACCGGAAATTGCCATAATTATCATGGCTGATGCAGTTTTGGTAAATCTGCCAAGACCGTTTATTGTCATAGGCCACAAGGCAGGCCACATCAGTGAGTTTGCGAGTCCCAATAAAGCAACAAAGAGGACAGTTAATGGCAAAACAAGCCGCAATGGTGAAAAATTTACAATATCAACAAACGGAATTGTGAAGGTAATATGAGCAGGCGTGATTATTGCTGCAAGTGCAAAGATCACACCAAGGACTGCACATATTTTCAAAGCAGTAGTTTGTTTTATATACTTTGGTATAAATATTATACCAATAAGATATCCGACAATCATACTTAGCAATGTGAGGGATGTAAAATATTTTGCAGAGCTCATGGGTATATCAAGCGATTGGCCATATCGTATAATAGTATCACCGGCAATAACTTCAACACCGACATAAAAGAAGAAGGTAATTACACCGATTATCAGGTGAGGGAACTGCCAGACACTTGTTTTATTGAGATTTGATTCGCTTGCTGCAACATCCTCAGCATCGGTATCAATTTCAGGCAGGTGGGCAAAACGAAGCAGGAGACCCAGAAGCACAAGGATCACAGACATAACAATATACGGGAATATCACTCTGGCTGCCAGTTCGTCGAGCAGGATTGCTCTGGAGGCTGCATCGGCTGCCTGTGCAAGTTTTGCTTCGAGAATATTTGCATCTTTTAAAATAATACTGGCAAGAATGATCGGAGCAAGAACGCCGGCAAATTTATTCGCGATTCCCATGATGCTGATTCTTTTGGCTGCACTCTCAGGGTTACCGATAATAGTGATATAAGGATTGGAAGCTGTTTGGAGTAGCGCCAGTCCTGTCCCTTCAACAAATAATCCAAGAAGGAAAAGTCCGAATGTCCTGGTCATTGCTGCAGGTATAAATATGAGTGCACCAACCGCCATAATCCATAAGCCGATGGTCATTCCATTTTTAAATCCTGTTTTCTTAAGCACAGCTGAAGAAGGCAATGCCATCACAAGATACGAGATGTAAAAAGCAGATGTAACAAAATAGGCTTGAAAATTATTAAGCTCGCAGGCTGTTTTAAGAAAAGGGATCAGGATTCCATTTAGCCAGGTAACAAATCCGAAAATGAAAAAAAACAGTCCGATAATACTTACCGAAAAGATATAATCTTTTTTGCTGATTGCGCCGGAGGCAGTGCTGGTAGTCATAGCAGTAGGTTATTTGTTGTTTTAGTTATGAACTGAAGATTTCAAAACTAATCTTTTTCTGTGATGGAAGCAAGAAAAATAAATTTGTTTTTTTAGTTCAAAAGTTATAGAACTAAGCTGAAAAAAAGTATTTTTGTAGAGGGTGCAGGGTGCTACTTACCCCGCCCTTTAGGGTGGGGATATAACAAACGAAATCAAAATGTTAATCGAGGAAAAAAAAATACGGGAAACAATAGAAGAGACTGCCAAGGTATTCGAGAAATTCGGACTGACGCCTATGCAGGGGAGGATCATTGCATATTTTACAGTAAGCGATCCCCCGGAAAAAACATTTGAAGAGCTTGTAGCATATTTTAAAGCAAGCAAGAGCTCTGTGAGCAATTCTCTTAATTTTTTGCTTCAGAATAAGCTAATTGACTATAAGACTATTCCATCCGACAGGAAAAGATATTTCTTTTTAACTGATTCCTTTTTCAGAGTATACTTTAAAAAAGTTCTTGAGAATGTTGCAGAGCTAAAGGAGTATGCCTACAGAACAGTTTCAATGCGAACACCCGAGTTTCCTCTTGCCAGTGAAAAAATACTTAAATGGATAGAGAATGCCAACAGGTTTCAGGAAAGTCTTGAAACTACTATGGAGGCAATACTCAGCGAAAAAGCCGGTTCACAGTTTTAGATTGTCAGAAATTTCTCTCGATTTCATCCCAAGATAACCTCCATGATGCCTCTTTGCATAATCCATAGGGCTGAAATTAATCTTCGACATTAGCATAACAACCAGTGCATCACCAATCACTGTCATTATTGTTGTTGAAGTGGTAGGTGTAAGACCGAGTATGCAGACCTCAGACGGAGCACCGGTAAGTATGAAACAATCAGCTTTTAATGCCAGCGGACTATCAGCATTGCTGGTAATAACAATTACAGGCACCTGAGGAAAGAGATTATTTTTAAGATCGATCAGTTCTGTTATTTCCCTTGTTTTCCCCGAATTGGATATTGCGAGCAGAACATCATTTTCCTGCAAAATACCAAGATCTCCATGCTGTGCTTCGCTGGGATGGAGAAATATTGAAGGTGTTCCGGTTGAACTGAAGGTAGTTGCTATGTTATGTGCAATCTGACCTGCCTTACCCATTCCACTGGTAACCAGCTTACCGTTCTTTTTGTGAACATGATTGAAAATTATATTAACTGCGGTTTCATAGCTGTCATTCACCGGAATGTTCTCTATTGCTTCTGCTTCCCTTTTAAATATTTCCCTTACTTTTTCTTTCATAAATTCAAAATAAACCATGTCAAAGGTATTTAAAAAAGTCCGAAGTCCGAAGTCCGAAGTCGGTAGTAAGAAATTTCCACTTATTTTCCACCTATTTCAATTTATTTCACTCTATTTAACTATTATCTTTGCTTATATAAACCATTTACCATGTTCAACCACGCGGCAGCCATAGGAATCGATATTGGAAGAAATTCAATAAAAATAGCAGTGGTTAAAATTCATGGCGAAGTTATTTCTGCCAAAACATTTCCTCTTCCTGCCGAACAGACACGGGAAATTCTTATTTCATGCGTTCTTGAGGCCATAAAGGATATCCGTCAGACAGTGGCGCCTGCCGGCATAAATCCGATCTGTATCGGAACGGCTGCAAAAGGATTCATTGACCATATGTCGGGAATTATCATTGGTCCCGATCAGGGTATTAAAGGCTGGCTGAATGTTCCTTTGGCCAGGATTATTAACCAGGAGACAGGTCTTCCTTCATATGTTGGCAACGATGCGAATATGATGACCATCGCGGAACATAGATTCGGTGCTGCGAAGGGATTTAGTGATGTTATATTCGTGGCCCTTCGTACGGGTATAGGTGGTGGCATAATCATCAACGGAAAGCTTTACCGTGGAGTAAACAACGCTGGTGGTGAAGTAGGGCAGATGATCATAAATTTTGAGAATCCTGAAAGTGATAAAGGGATAAGAGGATCATACGAACAATTTGCTTCGGCATCTGCTATAGTACGACGTTACAAAGAGGAGACCGGAGCCGTGAACAGAGAAAAACCACTCAGCTGCAGGGAAGTATTTGAATTAAGTTATAAGAACTCTGTTGAAGCTGTAAAAGTAGTTAAGGAAAATGCCATTCTTGTAGGAATAGGCCTGGCAAATCTGATAACAATTTTTGCTCCTGAGATCATTGTCCTGGGTGGCGGGATGTCGGAAGCAAATGATAATTACTTGTCGATGATACGTGAGAGTGCGTTTGCCAATTCGCTTGAAAACTGTAGATCGGAGGTTAAAATTGAAAGGGCACATCTCGGATCGAGTGCATCTTTGCTTGGAAGCGCGTATTATGGAATGACACGTCTGGCAGGGAAGAGTATCTGAAAAATCTGTGTGTTTCAAAAGAAAAACCTTGTAATTATTTTTATTACAAGGTTTTATACTTTAATGTGATGTTGCTGTCAATGTTTTATTTTCTTTCTCAGGTTGGTAATATCAACTACAGTCAGTAAACATTTTCTGTCAACACCAGTCACTATGCCTTCCATATATGCACTGCACAGAGGAGTGCCATCGTAACCAAGCTGAACCTCGCAGGACTCTTTGCTGCTTTTTGAGAAAATTTTGGTAAAAAACTTTTCAAATACTTTTCGTGAATCTTCAGCGATAAAAAGTTTAAAGTTGCTGTTCACAAGACTGAACCGTTTATCTCCGAGGATCTCGGCTCCTGTAAAGTTCAACTCACAGATATTTGCATTGCTGTCGAGAGTGAAATATCCCATAGGCGCAAAATCGTACAACATAGTATATTTTTTCAAAGCAGTTTCTGCAGTTTCATTTGCCTCTATTAACTCTTCATTTTGCATTTCCAACTCTATCTGGTGAACCTGGAGTTCGTGAAGCAGCTTTATTGAGTCATTCTCAATGTTAGGCTTTTCCATTTTATCCTGTTTCTTTTTCAGGAGTTCTTCTGCATTTCTCCGTAGCATCTGATCATTTGTAAAATTTCGTTTTCCTTTATTCATTATGTTATTATTTTTTTATTGATAAAATCATACCGCTTGGCGCTTTAAGATTATTCAGCAGTACAATTATGGACCATTGAGCTTCAGCAAGTTTGTCACCTGATGTTATTGTTTGCATATTAAATCTGGTATCATGCAATTCACTCATAATCCTGTTCAGCGCAATTTTAGTTTTTTTTCTTTGTGTTTTGGGAATAAAGAGTTCAAGATAGTTTTTGTTCAAAAGCTCTTTCTCTTTTTTCCCAAAATAGTTCTCTGCCGAAGGATTAACTTCCTCAATTTTTAAATTGGCCGACAATTTAATAATAATATCCGAAGAAGTCTTCAACAAAAACCGGTTCAATTGTTCGGTTTCATGAAGTTTCACTTCTACCTCTTTAAGATCGGATATATTAAAGAAAGTAATTACGATTCCATCTATTCTGTCATTCACTGTTCGGCAAGGCATAATACGAATTGAAAACCATCTGCCATCTTTAGCAGGAACCTCTTTCTTTATATATACAAGAGATTTGAGTACAGAAATAGCATCCTTAGCCAGATCGGGATAGATAAGATCTGAAACCAGATCGGTAAATGGTCTGCCGATATCGCCGGGTATTAGTTTGAATATTTTTACAGCCTGGAGAGTGAAACGGCGGATTTTCAGTTCCTTGTCAAGAAACAAGGTTGCGATATCTGTGCTGTTGAGGAGGTTTTTCATGTCATTGCTGACACCTGTAAAATCATCTACTTTTGATTGCAGTTCCGAATTCAGGGTCTGAAGTTCTTCATTGAGGCTTTGCATTTCTTCTTTCGAACTCATAAGTTCCTCATTAGTAGTTTGGAGTTCTTCATTAGTTGATTGCAATTCCTCGTTGGTAAACTTTAATTCTTCCTGTGACGATTGCATGGCTTCAAGAGTATCCTGGATCTTTTCACGGGCATCCATCAACTCTTTCTCAAGCTCTGACTGCCTGAAATTGTCTGTTGATTTTTTTACTTTTAGTATTTCCTCATTTGCACTAACAATGTCCTCGACATCTTTAAAGATTACCATCACTTTACCTTTTAATGGTTCAGGTTTATCGATCCATTGAATATTAATATTTAGATGAAATTCACTTCCGTTAGCGAATACTTTGACATTTCTTAATATGACTCTTTCCTTTTTCGATACAGCTTTGTGAAAAGCAATAGAGAATTCAGTACGCAAACTTTCACGTATCATTGCAAAAATATTCATATTTGCTTTGCCTACTGCAGGCTCAAGATATTTTCCTGTATGGCCGCTTATATATAATATATCGCCCTGTGCATTTACAAGTACACTAGAGTCAGTATTGCTGTCTGAAAGAAGCTTATCGGCCAGAGTCTGAATATTAATTGCAGGAGTGGTTTTATCGTTTAAATCTGTAATTACATTTTTCGCTTTTGAGTAAATGGGGAAATCAAAGAGGTCGGGTGTCATTTGAACTGTGGCGCGTTTAAATATTTTCCACTTAAGATCCAGAGTAGAGAAAAGGTGATTACCTTTCGTTCCCAGAGATTCAGAGCTACCCAATAGCATTATTCCATCAGGGTTAAGACTATAATAGAACAGTCCGATCATTTTCTTCTGGAGTTCCGGTTCCATGTAAATAAGTAAATTACGGCATGAGAGGATGTCTAACTTTGTAAATGGCGGATGCATAATAATATTATGTTGTGCAAAAACAATTTTTTCCCTGATCTCCGTATTTATAAAATAGCCATCGTCTGTCTTGAGGAAAAAACGTTTCAATCGATCAGCCGATACATTATCAGCTATATTCTTCGGAAAAATACCTTTACGGGCAAACTCAATTGCTTCTCCATCGAGGTCAGTAGCATATATCTGTAAAGAAAAACCTCCGTGAAGGTTTGTTTTTTCGAGCGCTTCCTTAAAAACTATAGCCAGGGAATAAGCTTCTTCTCCCGTTGAACAACCTGGTATCCATGCCCTGAGGATTGAGCCGGGCTCAAGCCTTGATATTATGTCAGGGAGAATGGAGTCTTTTAGTTTTTCCCATACAGCTGCATCACGGAAAAAATTTGTTACGCCAATAAGCATTTCTTTAAAAAGGATCTCAATCTCATTGGGATTATCATTTAGAAAAAGAACATAGGACGCAATCTTGTCAATATTATGCAAAGACATACGCCTCTCAATTCTGCGATAAACCGTATTCTTTTTATATTGCTCAAAATCATTGCCAGTGTAAGCTCTCAGAATTTGCAGTATTTTTTCAAGTGAACTCTTATCTTTAAGCTCATTGTTTATGTCATTACGAAGAGGAGGTATTCTTTTAAAGAATTCAGTTAGCCTCGACGGCAGTTCCTCCGGTGATGCTACAATATCCACTGTAACTGAATTGATTGCATTGCGGGGCATACTATCGAATTTGGCACTTCCGGGTTCCTGCACCATTGTGGTTCCGTTATTTTCTTTCATCGCCCTTATGCCAAGGCTGCCATCTGAACCCATACCTGAAAGGATCAATGCAACACCAAGCTCTTTTCTGTCATCCGCCAGGGAAAATAAGAACACATCGATAGGCAAACGCTGGCCCCTGGTCAGAACAACTTTATGAAGAAACAGGACACCATGTAAAATTGTCATGGTTTTGTTTGGGGGGATCACATAGATACAATCCGGCATCACCACCGTTTTGTTTTTTACCTGGTAGACCTTCATTTTTGAAATTCGCTGAAGAATTTCAGGTAACATTCCTTTATGAGTAGGATCAAGATGCTGTACTATAACATAAGCCATTCCTGTGTGTTCAGGGACATTACCCAGAAATTGTTCCAATGCCTCAAGCCCGCCTGCAGAAGCTCCTATTCCTACAATAGGAAATAACCCGGTATGTAAGCCTGATGTACTTCGGTCTGAAGATTCTTCTGAAATGGGAATACCTGCTTTCACATATTGTTTTTTAATTATTTTCCAGCTCAGATCCGGACCTCAAGTTTTTCTGAATTGAAGCGTATTTTTTAGATGACTTGGTTACAATTTTACTGTTAAATTTCTATGGCAAAGCTATTCTATAAAAATCATGGTTTCAAATTAGGGAAATGTTACATAATTCCTGAAAAATGTTGCATTATTTACAGATAGCCTAATAATTTGAAAAGCATTTAATTAGCTATAAATAGTGTGGCAGGGTGAATAAAAATCTGCTTCCGGCACAAACCTGGCTTTCAATCCAAATATTTCCTCCATGCAACTCAACAAATTCTTTGCATAACAGGAGGCCTAGTCCGGTGCCTTTTTCATTTTTTGTTCCGGGTGTTGAATGCAGGAAGTCGATTTTAAAAAGTTTCTTCTGATTTTCGGCTGAAATTCCAATCCCGTTATCTGTTATGGCTACTTCTACAAGCTTTTCATTTTCATGTGCATTAATTGAAATCTTACCGTTTTCATTTGTATATTTTATTGCATTGCTGATGAGGTTTCGGAAAACAGTTTTAATCATTTGAAGATCAGCTGTTACATTCACTTCCCGCCCGATATCTTGTTTTAATTCAATATGTTTCTGTGCGGCGAGAAGTCTGAGATTCTCAATTTCCCCACTTAGCAATTCATGCAGATTTATTTTAACCGGATTGAAGTTCTTCTCTTTATTTTGAGAAATCGCCCATATAAGCAGGTTATCAAGAAGTACGAGCGTATTATTTGCCGAGTTGTAAACGATATCAACATATTTTTCAATCTCATCTTTTTCAAACTCTTTCAGACTCATTTTCAGTAACTCAAGAATCCCAATTATTGAGCTGAAAGGGCTTCTCAGGTCATGAGCAATGATTGACAGGAATTTCCCATTTGTGGAAACAATCTCTGTGAGCTTTTGAGTGCGTTGTTCGAGAATAAATTCGAGACTGGCATTCTGCAGTTCCATTTCGTGTAAACGCACCAGAAGGTTCTCTTCGGAGTTAAAACCATTGTTCCTGACATCTGTTTTTTCCAGCAATTTTGATCTGTCAGCTACTTTATCAGTATGATCAGCATGGTTCATATACTTATGATTAAAATAGATTAGTTTAAATGTTGTATTTTGGAACTGATATGCCGTATTTGTTTAAAATGTATGGGCGTAAGACCGGTGACGCTTTTAAACTGGCTTGACAGTTGTGTAACACTGCCATAATGCATTTTAACAGCGATTTCTGCTATAGTATAATCATTGTGACCGAGAAGCTCTTTTACCACTTCAACTTTTTGTTTGATAATGTACTTTTCAATTGTGATTCCTTCAATTTCTGAAAAAAGTGTGTTGAGCGAAATAAAACTGTCGTTCACGTTCAGACTGATGAAATCAGTATAACTTGTTTTTAAATCCCCATCTGAGCATTTCTCGAGGAGCATAATTGAGTTTTTCAATTTTTCAATAAGCGCATTTTTCTTATTGTCGATTAATTCAAAACCCAGCTGTTTTAAAGAAGCAGATAATTTACTATGTTGAGATGCAGTAGGCTTTTCCCTTATTGTTACTTCGCCGATTGCTATATTGTCGTAAAGTATACCAGCTTCATCCAGTTTGGTTTTAACTATCACTTTACACCGGTCACATACCATATTTTTAATATACAGTTTCATTATCTTCTCGAATTCGGAATACATTTAATTCGGCATACTCCATGGTAAAATTTTCAGTTCAATATTATCTATGCGGTAATAAGGACTTGTTGTAAAGAAATCTCGGCAAAAAAGCAAAAATTCCGATAAGCGGCAGGAGATGAATTATTCTGTCCAGGTGCATCACCAGGATCTTGATTAAAGCAGCTCCATCTAAATGAAGACGATTTTACATAATATTTAGTAATTGAAATTCTCATTCACAAATGTATCTCGTAAATTATGCCCTATCATTATACAATTACAAATCAAGTTTATATGATTTACAGATAAGATACGCTGGAAATGAAATAAATAAACTCAGTTGCATGGTGTAAAATCAGATTAATATTAGTATTGGTATTTCTAAAATGCAGAAACCAGATATCCTGAGGATATCTGGTTTCTTTCAATATACTTAAATGCTTCATGATTTGCTGAATATCTAAGAATATTCAGCTCTGAAGTTCGGATATTTATTTTTGTTAGCGGCGGTTATCAGTATTTCTGTAATTATTCTTCCGATTATCTTTTTGACGGTACTCTTTCTGCCAGTGACCTTTTGTCCAATATTTTCCACGTGGTGACGTCTGCCATCTGCCTGAAACATAAGTATGTCCTTGTCTTGGTCTCTCCCAATAACCAGGCCTCTGAACATATACATGTGATTGTCTGTTCCAGCCCCAGTCTCCATCGACCCAGATATAGGTTTGACCCGGACGTGCCGGTCTGGCATATTCTGTATATACTGGTTCTGATGATACATATCTGCCCGAGCATGAGTTGAGAAATAACAACATGCCTCCAAACAGGAACAGGTAACTGAATATTTTCATGTATTTACCCACACTGTGATGAATGCCAATTCTGGATTCATTTGCAATTAAGTCGGAGACCATTATTGAATATTCGAGGGTCTGTAGAAGATCCTCATTTTCCTTCAACATTTTTTCGTTTATTGCTTTTGGTGAGCCTTTCATCAGAAGTTCATTGTTTTTCATCTTTCATCTTTTCACAAAGATGCCCACAATAGTTCAGCGGATGCTTATATAAAACCAGGGAAATGTTGCATTATTCACACCTGGTTTCCCTAAAACATATAGAAATTTGACCTTTTCCGAGTACACAGCACCGCGTATCACGCACCTCATAGCCGTCAACCGAAGGAAAATAAAAAATCATATTAAATAGATATTCAGACACATACATTTCCCCTCCTTTCAAAGCTAATCTTTATACACATCTTTGTCAAACATAATCCATCACGGGCATGGATGTTAATACTTCCCTAATCTAAATACTTGATAGGATCTAATCGTTGAAATTGAAAAAGCCGGAGGCTTTTAATTCCAATATCCACGGTTACGCCCGTGGTAATTTGTCCACAAACGATTCCCAACCCCAGACGGAACTTTCCTGGCTGGCAGGTCGGATAAAGTCTGTTCACTTATCATATTTCAAGTAAGGAGCAATTAAAAAATTATGTAAAGAATCAAGCTGAGCATCATAAGAAAATATCTTTCAAAGATGAGATAATAAGTCTTTTAGAAGAACACCATATTCAGTATAAAGAAGAATATTTATTTGATTAGCAAACCATATTTTTCTTCAACACCTCCGGTGTTGAATTATCAAACCGTGCATCT